>DATNPE010000001.1:0-6771 GCA_036703355.1 Allocoleopsis sp.
ACCGCTCCCAGTGATAGCAATTCCAGATGGCAGCACGACTATTCTCCCTCGCTTACAGGAGCTTTCGTCTTTTGATAACAGGATTGAATTCGATCCAAAACTTGATTATCAACCGCTTCTTTGGCCAGCCGCACCGCGTTAAAGATAGAAGGCGCTTGAGAGCTGCCATGACTGATCACGCAAACTCCATCCACGCCCAGCAGCAGACCGCCACCATGCTCTGCGTGATCCATCCGTTGCTTAATGCGCTTGAGGTTTGGCTTCAATAGCGTCACGCCCAGCTTGCCATTGAGTCCTTGTGGCAGTTCTTCTCGCAGAATTTGTAGTGCTACTTCGCCCACTGCTTCGGCAAATTTCAGCAAAATATTGCCCACAAAGCCATCGCAGACAATGACATCAAAATGGCCTGACAAGACATCACGCCCCTCAGCATTGCCAGCAAAAGGAATTTGAGGATTGTCTTGCAACATTTGATGGGTCCGAACCGCTTGGTCGTTGCCTTTGCAAGGTTCTTCACCAATATTGAGTAAGCCAACCTTAGGCGTTTCGATGCCTAAAACGTATTGACTATAAATTGTGCCCATGAGCGCAAATTGCTCTAGGAACTTCGGACGACAATCAACGTTGGCACCAACATCCAGAATTAAAACTGGCTTGCCAGCCACTAGCGTTGGCAACACGGCCCCGATCGCAGGTCGGTCAATTCCGCGCAGTCGGCCCAAACGCAACAACGCCGCAGCCATTGCAGCACCAGAGTGACCAGCCGAAACGACTGCATCAGCTCGCTTCTGCTTGACTAAATCCATCGCCACATTAATAGAGGCTTTGGGCTTACGCTTCAGGGCACCCAATGGCTCTTCAGTCATCTCGATTGTGCCTTCGGACGGAACAATTTCAAGATGGGCAGAGCTATTATGTTGCTTGAGGTAAGCCTGAATTTGGTCAGGATCACCGACCAGCAGAGCTTCAATCCCTAGTTCTTCTTGCGCTCGCAGCGCTCCAGCGACTATTTCAGCAGGGGCGTGGTCCCCGCCCATAGCATCGATTGCGATCCGTGCCCGAGTTGGTCCCATTGATCGAAGTTATAGAAACCTTACAAATTTTATCAGATGGCTTCTACGCCATCGTCAACCACTAACAGTCTACTCAGTTACTTCAACAAATTTCGTAAAAGTCCAGAGTGTCGCCCAAATTATGCCACTCAAGCTATCACTGAAGTCAAGCCTAGCTGGCTAAGTTGGATTGCCCTACGGCGGCTAAGCCCTAGTTGAGAGCCTAGCCGAACCATTATTAAAGAGCATCCGATCAGTCACATGAGTGAAACAGATGAAGCAGGGAATCGCGTTAGGGGCAATTGTTCTGAATTAAGCGTTACTCGTCGGCACCCGGTTCAACAATCCGTTGGAATAAGTAGCCTGTGCCTCGTGCGGTCAAGATTAATTCAGGATTGCTGGGATCATCTTCTAGCTTGGCCCGTAACCGTGAGATATGCACATCCACGACTCTGGTATCAACGTGGCGCTCAGGCGTATAGCCCCACACTTCCTGCAAAATCTCAGAGCGTGAGAAAGGTTCTCCAGAACGGCTGACTAGGAGTTCTAGAAGGCTAAATTCCATTCCGGTGAGCCGAATGCGCTCATCCCCTTTGTAAACTTGACGCTTGTTGGTGTCGATGCGTAGGGCGTTAACGTGAATAACACCAGAGCTAGGAATGCCAGAGGTGCCTGTTTTCTCAACCCGACGCAGGACTGAGCGAATTCGCGCCTCTAGTTCTTTGGGTGAGAAGGGTTTAACGACATAGTCGTCTGCGCCCAACTCTAGGCCAGTAATGCGATCGGCAACATCGCCTAGGGCTGTTAGCATAATGATGGGCACGTCAGACTCCTTACGGAGTTCTTGGCACACACCATAGCCATCCAACTTGGGCATCATGACGTCTAAAACAACCAAGTCGGGAGAAGCGTTACGAAAGGTGTCGAGAGCTTCTTCACCATCAGCGGCGGTGACGACATCGTAGCCAATCATCGAAAGGCGAGTTTCTAAGATACGACGGATACTGGCTTCGTCATCAACTACTAGTATCTTTTCTTTGTGATTTTCCAACTTATCCAACGCTCCTGTAAGTAGGATTTCTGATAGTTAATTTTTAGTACTTTATCATTAAGATAGTACCCTATTTGGACGGTGGAATACCGCTGAAACTCTCATCATTATTGCCTTTCGGTTTTTCTTAACAATTAGTTTGCCTTTGAGAGTATTTAAGAATAGTTAAGTAATGCCCAAAACTCGATCTCACTACGTCTGCAACCAATGTGCTGCTGAATCTCCGCAGTATTTTGGTAAGTGTCCATCTTGTCATGCTTGGAACTCTTTAGAGGAGCAGATCGTTAAGTCGAATCCTGCTGCGACCACTCCAATTGGTTTGACTGCGACCACTCGTCTGAATGGTAAAAAACGTACTGCTACAAGTACCTCTGTGCAAGCTCGCTCATCTCTCACCTTTGAACAGATCTCCGATCATCCTCAAGCGCGGATTTCTTCTGGTTATGGAGAGCTAGATCGGGTGTTGGGGGGTGGAATTGTTCCAGGATCTTTGGTTTTGATTGGGGGAGACCCAGGCATCGGCAAATCCACGTTGCTGCTGCAGGTGGCCAACCAATTGGGGCATCACCATCGCATTCTGTATGTTTGTGCGGAGGAATCGGGGCAACAGGTGAAGCTGCGATCGCAACGCTTAGGAATTGGGAATCAACCACCTGTCCAGATACCGCAACGCTCAGACGAAGCTGCTACAGGAGCTTTGGGGCCAAACTTGTATGTATTGCCAGAAACAGATTTAGAGATCGTACTGGCAGAACTGGAAGCCCTCAAGCCGACTGTGGCGGTGATCGATAGTATTCAAGCCCTGTACTACTCGGCACTCGGCTCGGCTCCAGGTTCGGTGTCTCAAGTGCGCGAATGTACCTCAGCCCTGATGCATGTGGCGAAACGTGAACACATTACCCTATTTATTGTGGGGCACGTGACCAAAGAAGGCGCGATCGCGGGGCCTAAGGTGTTGGAGCACTTAGTTGATACAGTGCTCTATTTTGAGGGCGATCGCTTTGCCAGTCATCGCTTGTTGCGATCGGTGAAAAACCGCTTTGGTGCCACGCATGAACTCGGTGTGTTTGAAATGGCGGATCGAGGCTTGGCAGAAGTCTCAAATCCCTCGGAGCTGTTTTTGGGCAATCGAGAAGAAGTTGCGCCTGGAACCGCAACCATTGTGGCTTGTGAAGGCACCCGTCCGATTGTAGTGGAACTGCAAGCATTGGTAAGTCCCACCAGCTATAGCTCGCCCCGCCGCTCGACTACAGGGATTGAGTACAACCGTTTGCTGCAAATTTTGGCAGTTTTAGAAAAGCGAGTGGGCATTCCGCTCTCAAAGCTAGATGCTTATGTAGCTTCATCGGGTGGCCTGAATGTAGGGGAACCGGCGGCTGACCTAGGCGTGGCGGTGGCGGTGGCAGCAAGTTTCCGCGATCGCGTGGTTGATCCTAAGACTGTTCTAATTGGCGAAGTGGGTTTGGGCGGACAAATTCGCCCTGTTTCCCAAATTGAGTTACGTCTCAAGGAAGCCGCCAAGCTAGGATTCAAACGCGCGATCGTCCCTAAGGGGCAAACGGTGCCTGATATCGATCTAGAGATTATTCCAGTTGCCAAGGTTTTGGATGCCATGATCGCGGCCCTACCCGGTCAAACTCGCGCTGCGGTAGAGGCTGTGCCTGAAGCAGTGGAAGCAAATTGAGTTCTAGCCGCCAGAACTCGGCATCCAAGAAACCACCCGAATGGTTATATCATCATCGTTAACGAGCGAGAGACAGCGACCTTGCGTTTACCCACCGAACCGGATGTGCCACCGCAGATTAACATCGTGCCGATGATCGATGTTGTTTTCGCGATTTTGACCTTCTTTATCTTTTCATCGCTTTATTTAACGCGCTCTGAAGGCTTACCGGTCAACCTACCTAGGGCAGCAACCGCTCAAGCTCAAAACTCGACTCGGATTACGGTTACGGTTGATTCCCAAGGACAAATTGCTCTCAACCGCCAACCGATCCAGCTGGAAGCTTTGGAGTCAGGGGTGCGGAATCTAATTCCTGCGGGTCAAGAATTGATTGTGATTCTAAACGCAGATGAATCCGTGAGACATGGCCAAATTGTGCAGATTATGGACCGCTTACGCCGAGTTCCAGGAGCACGTTTGGCGATCGCGACCCAAAGACCTTAAAGCTTTTGGTCCCGCTAACGACAACAACACTGACCATTCCTGTATGGCCTTGCTGGTCCCGCTTGCAGCAATGGGGGATGAGCGAGGCTATTAGTGGTAATTGAGCTGAAATGACTGGGGTCAAGCAAGGGGGTGAAATCAACACTCGCATCGAAACTGAGAAAATGTGAAAATTCTTAATAAAGCACGAGTAAACTCTATGACTCATTCTCATCTAGAACAAATTGCCACTCAGCTAGAGAGCGAAGATTCTCGCGATCGCATGTTGGCTTTGGCTTCCTTAAGAGAAGTGGCAGCGGCTGAGGCGGTACCTCTGATTAAAAAAGTGCTAGACGATGAAAATTTACAAATTCGTTCGATGGCAGTGTTTGCCTTAGGCATTAAGCCGACGGAAGAGTGCTACCCCATTTTGATTCGCCTGCTAGAAACTGACCCAGATTACGGCATTCGGGCGGATGCAGCGGGAGCCTTGGGCTACCTGGCTGATCCACGAGCTTTGGAGCCTTTGGTGCGTGCGTTTTACGAGGATACCGATTGGCTTGTGCGCTTTAGTGCGGCTGTTTCTCTCGGTAACTTGAAAGATCAGCGAGCTTATACAGCCTTAATTCAAGCCCTCGATAATGATGAGGTGGTTATACAACAAGCGGCGATCGCGGCGCTGGGTGAAATCAAAGCCGTAGAGGCAGTAGACGAGATCCTCCGCTTTGCCCAGTCAGAAGATTGGCTCGTGCGCCAGCGTTTGGCTGAGGCGTTAGGCCATTTACCAAGTCCTAAGAGTGTTTCAGCTTTGAAGTTTTTAGAAAAAGACAGCCATCCCCACGTTGCTGAGTCAGCTAGAATTTCGCTCCAGCGTTTAGCGGATCAAACTTAAACGGCTGCGTTCAGTCACACCATTCATTTCGAGAATTCGTCTTGTCACCTGCTTGATCAAATCAGGCAGGTTTTTTGGTGTTTGTAGAGGCGACACCGTTCCAAAATATTTCAGATTATGACGCTGGGCCGTAATTGCTTCGGTACACCGAGATTAACTTTTTATTAGATCACACTTCCTTGATGCTTCGAGGGCATTTACTCCCTCGTCAGTGAAGACTCTAACAAGTTTGCTCTATCAGCCGTTTCGGTGTTTCTAGCTTTGATAGAGTCAAATTACGGAGTGAGGGCATCGTAAGTAATGTTTTTGACACAGTTAAGCGCAAAAATACTGGGTGAGGGTCATGCCAGTTTCTAATTCCTGGTGGTATAAATTTCCGATCGCCTTGAGTCTAACTGGAGCGATCGCAGCGTCGGCTTATGGGTTTGGCTTGGCAAGCAAACCACCTGAGAGCAAAGTTCAGGCGACGGATCTTCTAGAGCAAGGCTTTTCCTTACGGGCAGCAGGTCAAGTGCCTGAAGCTCTGGCCGCTTTTGATCGGGCAATTGACCTGAAACCTGGCTATGCAGAAGCTTACACGGCTAAAGGAGCTTTACTTGCCAAGCAAGGTCAAGATGCTGAAGCGATCGCAGCGTTTGGTCAAGCAATTGAAGCGGATCCACAGCTAGCAGCTCCTTATTTAGGTTGGAGCCAGGTCTTGATGCAGCAAGGCAAGTTTATGGAAGCAAAAGTTGTGCTGAGTCAAGCCCGAAGCACTTTAAAGCAACAGGATGACAAGCAGCAAGCGGGTGTGGTGAATCATCTGCTGCCCAACTTCTAAACTGCTAGCCTCTAGGTTTAGTCAACCTGCAACCACCCTTGATCACCGTCTACAGTGGCGAGTCTGCCTACGGGTAGGGCAGCATTGGGGCCATCATGACCAAAGGGCAAGTCAGAAACAATGGGAATGTTGAGGTCGCTGAGGCGATCGCGCAATACCTCTTCCACGCTAAAACTAGGGACATTGGCAGGTGGTTGACATTGGCTAAATCGACCTAAGGCGATCGCTCGAATTGACTGAAACAAGCCACTCAAGCGCCATTGCGTTAGCATCCGGTCAATGCGGTAAGGCGCTTCTGAGACATCCTCGAAAGCCAAAATCACTCCTTCTAGCTGTGGTTGGTGTGAGGTGTGCAGTAGGTGAGTGGCAACAGTCAAGTTAGCTGGCAGCAGTATTCCCTGAGCTTGGCCACCGCCCCAACCTTGTCCTTGCAGAGGAGCCAGAGCGCTGCGACCCTCTACCCAACTAAATAAGCGCTCTACGGACCAGTCTGGTTCCGCCGCCAAAGTTGTGAGTAAGGGGCCATGCACGCCAGAAACTCCTTGCTGGCTTAAACTCCAGAGCAGGCTGGTGATATCTGAAAAACCGATGAGCCACTTAGGTGCTGTGGGAGGCCACTGCCAATCTTCTAGCAGACGTGCTCCTCCGTAGCCGCCTCTGGCACAGAGAATGCCCTGGCAATCGGGATCTTTCAACGCCGTTTCTAATTGCTGACGGCGGTTGGTATCGTTGCCTGCGAGGTAGCCCCAGCGATCGTCAAAACCAGGGGTGAGTTCTACTTCGTAGCCGCGCGATCGCCAAATTTGTACC
>DATNPE010000002.1:0-3432 GCA_036703355.1 Allocoleopsis sp.
AGAGAAACTTCTTTGCCCCAAAACGGTTTAGCGGCTGCCAAGACAATTTGAAAAATATCACCGCCTCCCGTCGGATCTGTAGCGAGTCGCATCAACACCCAAGCGGTTCCCAGAAACACAGGTGGGATGAGCCAAGCAGCAAACGTTAGAAATCGGAGCGTTTTTTCTGGACGACGGCTATCAGCCACAAACGCAGCAGCCGTATCACAACCCGTTGTCAGCCAGAGCGCGAAGAACAGCCACTTAGCCCAATCCTGAAAGGGCACGGCAGTAATAGTCTTTAGGTCTAGTGGAGGCAGTAGGCCAGGGCTACTTGGAGAAAAAGCTAGCCAGTTAATGCCCTGCCAGCAAAACAGCAAAGAGAATCCGACCGCTGGAAGCACAAAAAACAAATGCAGAATTGCCAATGCCCGACTCCCACTAAAAGCCAAAACATAGGGAAGTAGGGTGAATCCGATTTTTAACAGGGATTCAGGGCACGTGATTCCCAAGGGTTCCAGATTGGCTTTAATCAAATTCGTCAGAATAATCGCGTTCATTGGGGCAGAGGCCACCCATGCCAGCCAATAACCGATCGCGGCATAACATCCCAAACGGGGATATCGCTTCAAGAGATGCGTGATGTAGTTAGGCGTCCCGCCTGCCATCTCTAACCACTGCTCACCTAAGCGCCTAATTTGAAAATTAAACAGCATACCAATCCCAACAGCAGGCAGCATCAAGAGAATCGTATTCGGTCCTAATGCCACCGCAATTAGAGGAATGGTGAAAAACCAGGAGAGATGTCCACTCAGCCCAAACCCCCAAGTCTCTAACGCTGTCATACTGCGAGGTAGGCGAAAGATCGGTCCAGCTCCCGATTGAGAGTGCTCGGTTGCTGCAAAACTCGTCCCGTTCTCTGGATTGTTGCTGGTCATAGACTTGCTAGGCAGTGCTACAGTAAGCCTTTCAGGCTATTTAGCTACAAGCAACAGCCATTTAGCCTGCTCTTTAGCATGCCCTGTTGTTTAGTCTCACTATTATTCCTTTAATGTATATAGCTTACGATTCGTAAAGATTTAGACATCTTGGGTCTTCATTCAACAGTCCGCTTCCGCCTCTATCACTGCCACAAAGCTTCGGCATGATACCGAATATGGTCTTCAATAAATGTGGCGATGAAGTAGTAGCTGTGGTCGTATCCTTCCTGCATTCGCAATGTTAGAGATTGTCCAGCTTGGACACAGGCTTGCTCAAATAATTGTGGCTTGAGTTGATTTTCTAAAAAGTGATCAGCGGTGCCTTGGTCAATCAAAATCGGGCGCTGCCAATTCGCCGTTAGAACTAGTTCACTGGCATCATAAGCTCGCCACTGCTCCTGATTTGCGCCTAAATAATGACTAAAAGCTTTCTGTCCCCAAGCACAACGCATCGGAGCCACAATCGGCGCAAAGGCAGAAACGGAACGATAGCGATCGCGATTTCTCAGCGCACATACTAATGCACCATGACCACCCATCGAGTGACCAAAGATGCCTTGGCGATCGGACTTCACCGGGAAATGCTCGGCGATCAGCGCTGGCAGTTCTGCGGTGATGTAGCGATACATCCGGTAGTGCTGCCTCCACGGCTCTTGGGTGGCATCGACATAAAACCCTGCTCCAGTGCCAAAGTCCCAATCGTCATCTTCACCAGGAATGCCTGTGTTGCGGGGACTCGTATCCGGTGCCACGAGCATGACCCCATACTTGGCAGCAAACTGCTGTGCTCCCGCTTTCGTAATGAAGTTTTCCTCGGTGCAGGTCAGCCCAGAGAGAAAATACAACACGGGGACTGATTCTGTCTGGGCTTGCGGCGGTTGATATGCCGCAAATTTCATCTCACCGTTGCAAGCGGAAGATGAATGACTGTAAAAGCCAACAGTGCCACCAAAGCAGCGATATTGATTAATGAGTTTAGGAGCCCCTAGCACACAAACCTCCACTACGCTTGCATCTCAGCAGGTGAGAATACCAATGCCAACCCAACCATAAAGGTATATTGTCACCATCATGTCGTAACTCTAGCTCCAACTTGGTATCTGGCAAGCTTCAGATGGCCAACCAGCAAGCTAGTGAATCTCTTAGGCAATCAGATGATTGATATTGCGATCGCTCTGTCTCGGAGAAGTTACCCTTGCCCTGTTCCACTCGCAGGATTCAAGGGACAAGATCTGAGGGATTAAACTACGGATCAACTTCTAGAGCAGCAAGATAATCGATCGCGGCCTCTAACTTGGAAGAGTACTGTTCGGCAAATTGATTAAACCAAAGCCCTTCTGTAGACAAAGGATCTAAATTTTTGAGCCAATCTTGAGCAGTGCGGCTCAAAGCTTCCCGTCGAACTTGTTGCAACTGCGCTTGACGCTGGTGTTCGGCCTCTAATTGCTGTCGTTGTGCTTCCTGTACCGCCGCATCTTGCACCTCATACTGTCCTTTTACTTCCGCCAACAAGCTATCGATCGAGTCTTGGGGCGATCGCAGCGGATCAGGTGGTGGTGCTGGCAAAGGTGCTGAGGTAGGAGGCACTGGAGGTGGAGTTGCCTCACTGTACTTAGCTTTAACTTGAGCTAGTAACTGTTCAATAGAGTCCATATCTTTAGCATTAATCGCTGATGGCATTGAGCAACACTTCGCTCAAGCTCATATCTTCAATATCAGCGAAGGTGATAGTGTCGCAAATATCAAACTTAGCGCCCACCCCTTCTAGCTGCTCATCCAGCGCTTGAAGAAACTTGGTAGCTTGAGGGTCAGCTCCAATCTGAATGAACGAAATAGCCAATTCTTCATCTCGATCCATTTTCCGGGACGCATTGACAATGACCTCCATCACAGCACGGCGATCGTCTGGTTCTCCGTCTGTTACAACCAGCATAGTCTCCCCTGAAGGCTTTGCCTTACCTGCGGCCTTTCGTTGAAAATAATAATTGGTAGCATCTTGCAATACCGCAGCTAAATTGGTAGTTCCGGTTGGGTCGTTCTCCTGGAAGATTTGCTCTATTTTAGCCGAGGTCACATCGTCATAGCGCTTGAAACGACCTGAGAATAAATAAACCGTAATACCATCTGGATCGAACTGCTCACACTTTCTAGCTAATGCCAAGGTAGACTCCTGAACTTCCACCCAACGGCTACGGCCTCCACGTTGGTCCGGAGTGGACATGCTACCACTCTTATCAATGATGAGCGTATAGTCTCGATCTTTCACGACACGCACCTCAATATATCCTTATTTTCGTCCAGTCTAAAGGATGAAGCCTCAACCAACAAAAAAGAACCCCCCTTAGATCAAACTAAGGAGGGGTTTCTTTTTCAATGTTGCCCTGGCATCGAGCTATTGTCCCGTGGGGCTGCCCCCAAAGTATCGTCGCCGCTGCAGCGTTTCACCTCTGAGTTCGGGATGGGTCAGTGTGGT
>DATNPE010000003.1:0-6833 GCA_036703355.1 Allocoleopsis sp.
GGGCGATCGCCGATGTCCATAATGCGGGGTTGGGCGATTGTCACAAAGCCCTGCTGACCAACTACGAAGTCAAGGCTAACTTGGTGGTTCCGGTGATGTATCGTGACCAGTTGTGGGGGCTGCTGATTGCTCACCACTGTCGGGAGACCAGGCAATGGCGACAGTACGAAATTAGTTTGATGAGCCAGTTAGCGACCCAAGCAGCGATCGCCATCAACCAAGGAGAGCTGTACCAGCAGTTAGAAGCGGCCAATCGAGAACTGCAAGAGCTCTCTGGGTGTGATGGCCTGACGAAAGTTGCCAACCGCTATCGATTTGACTGGTATCTCAATCAGGAGTGGCGCAGACTGAAGCGACAACAAACATCCCTAGCGTTGATTTTGTGCGATATTGACCACTTCAAGCTCTATAACGATACCTACGGCCACCAGGCAGGCGATCGCTGTTTACATCAGGTGGCGCAGACGATTCGGGCATCAGTCCAGCGTCCGGCGGATTTAGTGGCACGATACGGTGGAGAGGAGTTTGCCGTGATTCTGCCCGATACTTCCCTGGAAGCAGCCCAAAAAGTTGCGGAGAAAGTGCGTCGCCAGGTGCGAGCTTTGGGCATTCCTCACGCTCAGACCCTCTATCAGTGCGTCACCATGAGTTTGGGTGTGGCCAGCTGTATTCCTAGCCACGAGCAATCCTACGAGGAGTTAATTGCGGCGGCGGATGAGGCGCTGTATCGAGCCAAAGCCACCGGGCGCGATCGCACTTGCTACCGCAACACTCACTAGCTGGCGACGGGTTGCTGCACTTCTAGTTGCTGCTCCAAAATCGTCACCACTGCCATTTCTTCTGGGTTGAGAGCGTAGGGAGAATTAACTGTGGGTTGTTGCATGACTTTCTCTAGAGTCGGGATCAAAGAACCGTCGAGATAGGCATCAAGAATGGCGGGATGCACATAATACTTGCGGCAGGTAGCAGGTCGATTTCCTAAATGAGCTGCTACGTTTTTGATCGCCTGATTGATGTTTTTCTTGGCTTGGGTCTGCGACTGATAGGGCCCAATTTCAGCCAGCTCTAAAGCAGCCATGACTGTGCCTGACCAAGTACGAAAGTCTTTGGCTGTAAAGTCCTGGCCTGTCACCTCCTGCAAGTAAGTGTTGACAGCACCCGAATCAATACACTGGCGTTGACCATCATCGTCTAAATATTGGAACAACTCGTAGCCTGGAATTTCCTGGCAGCGCTTGATGATGCGAGCTAAGCGGCGATCGCTGATTTGAATATCATGATCCACGCCGCTCTTACCCCGAAACTGAAATCGCAGCGTGGTTCCCGACACATCTACATGCCGACAGCGCATCGTGGTGAGGCCAAAGGAGCGATTGGTGCGGGCGTAGGTTTCGTTGCCCACCCGAATGCAAGTGGTTTCTAAAAGCCGTACCACTGTAGCTAAAACTTTCTCACGAGGCAGTTGCCGTAAACCAAGGTCGTGGTCTACGCGCTCACGAATGGTTGGTAACGCATCACTAAAGGCGATCATCCGGGTAAATTTAGTTTGGTCCCGCACCTGCCGCCACATGGGATGATAACGATACTGCTTCCGCCCTTTGGCGTCCCGCCCTGTGGCCTGGATATGACCATTGGCATAGGGGCAAATCCAAACCTCTTGGTAAGCGGGTGGAATAGCTAGGGAGTTAATTCGTTGAATTTCTTGGCGATCGCGGATTGGTTTGCCATCCAGACCAATATAAATAAACCCCTTCCCCCTCGGCTGACGTTGGATTCCAGGGCTATCGTCGTTGACATAGCAGAGCCCTGCGGCCTGAGCCGACTGGACAGGATCAGTAATGAGTGAAGCTAAAACCTGTCGCCGACGCGATCGCTGGGAACGCTGACGTTTTAGGGGCATGGGCAAGTAGAAAAAAATAAAGGGATGGTGCGAGTACTGTCAGGGCGATAACCTCGCCTATCCGCCACTTTAGCGAATCACTTTAGGTTCGCACTCTACAGAAAAGTATAGGTATCGACAGATAGACTTCTCTATCCTGAGTTAGCTTTAGCGACAAGGTGCGATTAGAGAAAATAGGTCTTGAGAGGAGTAGTAAAGGCTGGAGCAGACCCAGACAATAAGTATTAACGACTGTCCCTCATTGTTTAGCAAAAAACTATGGCCCTAAAACTTAAAGTCCCGACTATTTCTGGCTCTGATGCAGTTGAGGATATCAAGAGAACGATTAAAACCAGTGAGCCTGATGCCCAAGTGGATGTCGATGTCGAAGCAAAAACGGTGACTGTCGAATCGGGGGCATCGGAAGAAACGATTAAGCAGTTAATTGTAGCGACGGGTCATCAAATCGCATAGCTGAATTGCATGATTCAATGTGTGGTGGCTCACTGCTAGTAAACTGAACGCTGTACAGTTGAGTGCGGCATGATGTCTAAGCTCACTCTTTGCTGACCATTGGCTGATCTTTGAGCTTGACCTTTGCCCTCAATCCTAGTTCTCAGGAGCGCGATGAGCCACCCCAACCATATTTTTCCCCCAGCCCCGATTGAAGATTTACAGCTGTCAATGCGAGCTTACGGCTTTTTGAAACGGACGCAAGTTCACGCGATCGCTGATTTAGCAAACTACACTGAAGAAGACTTAAGAGTTTTAGATCCCGCAGCGGCAGAAGAAGTTATCGCAGCACTCCAGAGCCATTTCGGGATTACTTTGTCTGATAGCGACGATCAAGTGGTTTAAGCCGCTACTTTAGCAACCCATAGAAATTAACTTGAAGCTTGCTGAAGAAGGCCGAGATTGGGGTGCGCCCATCTTTGCCTTTTGTGTTTAAGGAGCAAGGGTGAAGCCCACGACACCACAAAATTGCAGCGTGTCCGATGACTACCCCTTATTTTGATAGAAAAGCAGTCTCAACTTGAGATAGAGGGTACCTCAAATTGTGAATGTTAGCTTAAGAGTTAAGCACATACCTGACTGAATTCCAGAGGGCTCTTTTCGAGAGTTTGCTGTTAATAAATTAGCTATCAGTATTTATCCTGCACCTTCTGATTGCTAAATAGATTTTACCATCCAACCTCTCGTTTTACAGCATCTAACTGGTACAGCTTTACAAGCAAGTGTGTGCTCAATTCCATCAAAACTCTCTCTTGCTTGAAGTGGTTGTTATGTCTGAAGATCTCTCTCTAGAAGACCCGATGGGTCTACTTAAAAATACCAAAGTCACAGAATTTTCGTTGCTGTTGGCTAGTTTGAGGAATAATATCTGGCTACTGGGTATTCCTGCATGGGTATTTGCAATTGTGGATAGAAGCCTTGCAGCTTTGTCTGATAGCTGCTTTTCCGCAGTTGAAATTCTGCACTTATCGATGGCCTCTATATTTTTTGTGAGTTGGCTGTATCTAAAGCCAGAACAGTCATTGCAAAGCGCCCCAGTTGAAGCGATCGCTGAAGTTGAGCCCAATTCTGAACTATCACCCCACGAACTTTTTCTGCGGACTGCTCAAACGCGGATGCATGAGCTGCAAGACCAGCATATGATTCGGCAAGAATATGACTTGCCATTTCCTCAGCTTTGTCAGATCTATCACTTGTTAAATCTGAAGCATTTAGAAAATGTTCATAGCTTCAGTCTCAATAACTTAAGAGTGCTAAAAGTGAGCCATGTGCAGCCCACTTCTATTGGCGGGCACATCAAATTTCAAACTGTTTTAGCATCCCCTTTTAACGTGCTTAGAATCTGGCGACAGCCCATTGTAGAAGTTGATTTAGTTTTACATAGCCCATACACCGTTGAGCTGAGCATTCCGGTTTACAACCAGAAAAGAATTACCGTTTTGTTTAACGCCATTCCACTCAGTAACACGGAACATAAGCTACTCATCGATATCTATAGCGACTTGCCTTGGCCTAAGCCTCTTCTGCAAGCTCTGCTCCATGTCTCAGCGTTTCTCACTTTGTTTGAAGACTTACCCTACTTAAATAAACTGGCTCAAAGAAATCTCGATCGCTTATTTAACTCCCATCGGGTTCCTAGCCATGAAACCATGTGGCTCTTTGGCCGATTTGTGTCGCTCTATGGCTCTAAATATCAAAGCTTTGCTCTCAGCTAAGGCGATCGCTTAGTCCTAGAACTCTAAAAATCAGGCGATGGGTGGGCGATCGCAACCAGTATGTATCAAGCTCTACCAAATCGGTTGCGTGGATCGGCTACATCTCTAGATGTAACTTAGGCTACATGATTATGCGCCTGGAGCAGTTGCAAGCTTTTTTGGCCGTGGCTGAGACGACTAGTTTTCAGCAAGCTGCCCGTCGATGCGGGGTCACACAATCTACCATCAGCCGTCAGATTCAAGCACTGGAGGCGGATTTGGGCTTGTTACTGTTTCACCGCACTGCCCAAGCTCGTCTTACCCTAGGGGGGGAGCGGCTGTTGCCACGGGCTCGCAAAATTTGCCAGGAGTGGGAATTGGCTGTGGGTGAGCTGGCCGATTTAATGGCAGGAAAGCAGCCAGAACTATGTATTGCCGCCATCCACTCGGTGTGTGCCCATTACTTACCCCCGGTTTTACAGCGGTTTTGTCAGGACTATCCAGACACGCAGTTGCGTGTGACTTCTCTAGGGAGCGATCGCGCCCTCAAGGTCTTAAAAGATGGTTTGGTGGACCTAGCGCTCGTCATGAACAACCGTCTGCTGACGACGGGACCAGAAGTGGTAGTTGACCCGCTCTACGATGAGTCGATTGAGATTTTGATGGGAGCAGACCACCCCCTAACCCAATACGATCGTGTCCCTTGGTCAGAATTAGTGCGTTATCCGCAGGTTGTGTTTAAAGATGGCTATGGGATGCAGCGGCTAGTGCAGGAGCAATTTCAGCGCCAAGGAGCGACCCTGAATGCCGCTCTAGAGCTGAATACCTTGGATGCGTTTCGTGGGATTGTTCGCCAAGGCCAGTTAATCGCCCTCCTCCCAAAAGCAGCGATTTTTGATGCTCATCATGATCCAACCTTGGCTATTCGTCCCACAGATGAGCCGACTCTACTGCGTCAAGTTGTGTTGGTGACTACTCGCGATCGCTTACAAATTCCTCCCATTCAGCGCTTTCGAGAACTGGTCTATCAGCTGATTCGAGATCCCGTTGGGGGAGTTCCTGACAGCACGTTGGCGCTAGATGCCACAAGCTCGCTGCAAGCTGTATGATGCTTTAGCGGTGTTTTTGCCAAATTTTAGCGAAGCACCTGAAGAACATCCTAAGACCGTTTTATTTGAGCTGCGACCATGAGCGATGCGTTTAGAGAACTACTGCGTAAAGTTGGCAGTGGCCCCCATACCGGGAAGAATTTAGATCGCTCAGAAGCTGCCGCTGCTACCCGAATGATGCTATTGCAGGAGGCAACCCCTGCCCAGATTGGCGCTTTCATGATTGCTCACCGGATTAAGCGACCGACTGGAGAGGAGCTGGCAGGGATGCTGGATGCCTACGCCGAGTTGGGTCCCCAGTTGCAATCTCTGGCCTCAGAGCCAACAGTGCTGGTATTCAGCTCTCCCTACGATGGGCGATCGCGCACTGCTCCGATTAGTCCTCTGACCGCGCTGATTGTCACCGCAGCAGGTTATCCAGTGGTGATGCACGGGGGCGATCGTATGCCGACTAAGCAAGGTTTACCACTGGCCGAAATTTGGCAAGGGCTGGGTGTAGACTGGACACGGCTGACCCTAGCGCAAGTGCAACAGGTTTTAGGCACGACGCAACTGGGTTTTGTTTACCTGCCACAGCATTTTCCTCAAGCCCATGGGTTGGTGCCGTACCGCGATCAAATTGGTAAGCGGCCTCCCTTCGCCACGCTAGAGTTGCTCTGGGCTCCTTATGCAGGCAATGCCAATGTAGTCTCTGGATTTGTTCACCCTCCCACCGAAGGGATGCTGCAAGATGCCTTTCAGTTGCGAGGGTTTCCGGCTGCTTTCACGACGGTTAAAGGGCTAGAAGGAAGCTGTGACTTACCGCGCGATCGCACTGCCATCATTGGCTTGGGACAGGGAGGAGCCAATTTTTCCTTTGAGCGCTTATTGTTGGCACCGCGCGACTACGATCTGGCTGGTGTAGATGTGCCCTTAGAGGACACCGCTCAGCTGATTGCCGAGATGCAAGCCGTTTTGCAAGGCCAAGCTTCGGAATTGGCGCGATCGGCCATCTGGAATGGTGGATTTTATCTCTGGCGCTGTGGTGCTTGTGCAGATTTAGCAGCGGGTCTCGCCCAAGCGGAAGCCTTGCTGACTCAAGGGCAAGCAGCGGCACAACTGCAAAAAGTGCAACAGGCTGTAGCCGTGTTGGCTTCAGAGCTGCAAGATCATGCCTTCGCGGGCTAGTAACCCATTCGGAAACACCGCTTTTAGGTCCTCGCCCACTTGATCCAAAAAGTCATCATCGTGGGTGGGGTCATGGTGGAACATGGCGATACGTTTGACACCTGCGGCTTGAGCCACTGCCACTCCTGCCTGCCAAGTGGAATGCCCCCAACCCACTTTGGGAGTTTTGACATCGTGGTATTCCTGGTCGGTGTAACAGGCGTCGTAGATGAGCAAGTCAGCATTACGGGCCAGGTGTAGCAGGTTTTCGTCGAGGTGGTCGGCAAAATGTTCGGTATCGGTCGCGTAAACAGCTGTCCGACCGCGCCAGGTAATGCGGTAGCCCATCGCCGTGTTGGGATGGTTCAAGGGGCCCGTTTCAATTGTGATGTCGTCTAGGTTTACCACATCACCCGGAGTCAAGTCATAAAACTTGAGGTCCGACTGCATCACCTGAATCGGCACTGGAAAGTTAGGATGCAACATTTGATC
>DATNPE010000004.1:0-6818 GCA_036703355.1 Allocoleopsis sp.
GAGCGATCGCGCACCATTGCCACCGACGATTACGAAGCTAAAAAACGCCAAATTGAGCGAGAACTTCACGAAACAGCTCAAGCCAAAGAAAAAGATTGGTCAGAACGGGAGCGCATCTTGCAAGCGAACCAAACGCAGCTAGAAACCTATCGTCAAAAAGCCGAATCTTTTCCCACCGAGCTAGAGGAAGCAATTAAGAAATCTAGAGAGGAAGGGATTCGCGAAGTCAACCAAGACGCAAAAGTCAAAGCTGATTTGTTCGAGAAAGAATGGGAAGCCACCAAGCAATCTTACGAGCTACAAATTCAATCCCTCGAAGCCAAAATCCAAAAACAAACAGAACAAATTACCGAGATCTCCAATCAACTTCAAGCCGCCATGCGCCAAGCCCAAGACCTCGCCATGCGTGCCTTTGAAAGCTCCTCCAATCGCATGACTACCAGAAGCGAATAAGCATCAAAAGTGAGTAGATTATGATTGATTCAGTCCATCGGTTAGCCTATGACTCTGCAATACATCACCAACCAACAAGGCGATCGCATCGGTGTGTTGTTGGATTTGGACACCTATCAGCGGCTGACGACTTTCTCTGGAACTGATCCAGACCTCTTAACTGGTTTGACTCACGAAGAACTACAAGCTTTAGCTGAAAGTGTGTTGGCTCCTGCCGCTCAAGCTCAATTGAGTGACTTACTAAACCGGAATGCAGAAAACCAGCTCTCATCTGAGGAGATTGAAGCGCTTGACCGGTTATTAGCCCAAGTGGACGCTCTCAATATTCTCAAAACCAGAGCCAAATACACCCTCCAACAGCTTCCAGAAGTCGCGTGAGTGCTTACGTTCCAGTTGAGTTACAACGTCAAATTCGCAGCTACTTTGCTAACTGTTGTGCTTATTGCCGCACTGCCGAAGCCCTGACTGCCACAACTTTCGAGTTTGAACATATCATTCCGCGATCGGCTGGCGGAGAAACGAGCTTTGAAAACCTTTGCCTGTCTTGCCCTTCCTGTAATCGTCACAAAGCTAGCCGTCAATTTGCTCCTGACCTCACGACTCAACAAGAAGTTGCTTTATTTCACCCTCAACTTCAAGCTTGGACAGACCACTTTAGCTGGAATGAATCAGCAACAGAAATTATTGGCTTAACCCCTACAGGCCGAGCAACGATCGCAGCTTTACAAATGAATCGCCCCCAGCTAATTCGCGTTCGCCGGATGTGGGTGAAGTTGGGAGAGCATCCACCCTAAAGATTTCGCTCCGATAAAATTCTGAAATTCATCAATTTTGGTGCAATTCATGAAGCAATTACTTTGCGGTCATACCTCCCATCGTAATGAAGCGATCGTGGAACATACCTTTTATGTCAGCGATGAACACCGCACTTATGCTTGGAATGGCCAATCGCCTTTAGATGTTCGCATTGATGCTGTGATTGACGTAGCATCTGCCTACATTCATCGAGTAACTCACCAAAAACCCAAGTTTCAAAAGCTTGAACTTTCTTCTCAAGTGTTGAGAAATGGTAAAAAGTATTACTACTTTCTTGTGATGTTTGAGCCTTCCTGGTGGGATGATCCAGACGCAGAAATTTCTGGAATGACAGAGGCGATCGTAACTCTAGATTACAAAATCATTGAACCAGAAATTCATCACTTCACTAGTGAAGCAGAGTACCAGAAACATCGAGTTCTACAGCGATTGCAACATCAAATCGGCAACCTAGAACCAGCCTTAGAACAGCAAGTTTCTCGCCTTTCTACTAACGTACTTTGGAGTTTAGACACCGCTCTTTGGGATTTCACAAGCGACGCTGATTTAACGAATTGGCTAGAGAAGCATACTAGTCCTCAGAGACACAAGAGTAAGCGCTAAAAGTAGAATTGGTTACTTAATTCCACAACTGGTTAACTAACCAACAGCAAACTCTGAAAATTTTCGTTTAGATGGAGAATGAAATCCTAATACAATGTCTTGCTTCTGCACACCTAGGCTAACTAACTCATCAGCAATATTGAACTCTGTACCATTGTGTTGAAGCCAAACTTTTCCGTCCTTAATATCTAAATGCAAAATGCAGCCATAAATGCGACGACCCTTTAGCCAACCCACCTGAACTAACTGATAATGGTCGCGCTCTACATCAAAAATGACCTGCATTTCAACATTAGGATCTCCTGCTCCCAACTGACTATGCTGTATCAACAGTTGCTGAATATACGCTCTATAGGCTTCTATGGTTGCCATTTCACGATTGCCTCCCGATCAATGTCATACACCAACAAGTTGACTTGATTCTGTTGAGTAACTGCTTGTGGAAAAGGAAGTAGAAAGAACTCATCATAAGCATCAAAGGGGACTGCTAAATATAAGATTCTTTCAGGTTCTTGCTCTGACAAAACCGTTCGGTAGTTAATGTACTGCCCCAACGCTAAATGAAATTCAGAAATGGTTGATTGACCCAGAAAGCTTTTCACTTCAATTGCAATCTTTTGACCATCTCTTTCTGCCCCTAAAACTCTTTCTGCTCCTAAATCGATATACATCTCGATCTTGCCCCAACGGATCTGCAAAGGATCGTGTGTAATTACCCAACTATCTTTTTGCAGAGCAGTCTTGACAATCCCATGAAAGGCGTCTCTAGCAGACATAACTTCGCTCAGTTTCAGCAGTCTGTCTAAATCGTATCTGCTCCTATTTCAAGCAAGCAAGTTACTTGTCCTCTAAGGCTTCTAACCATCTCATTTCTCTTAACTACAGGATGACCTATGGCTGTTAAACGACCGAGTGAGAAAAACACGAAGGCGGAAATTCTCGCGGCTTTTGATGAATTGCTGAAAGAGAAAAAAGCCTTGGAAACGCAAGCGGCCCAGGCAACCAAAGAGCGATCGCCAGAATCGAGCCAGAAACCTGCCCTAAAAGTAACGGTTGTGCAACCAGAGTCACCCACGATGGCGTCGGTGTTGGAAGGACTGAGCAAGTTGCAACTCAACTTTGGTGGAGCGGTCAGTGATCTATCGGAAAAGCTGACGTTAGAAGCGGTGAAACTGCAAGAAGTGCGGCAGGCCGTGACAACAGAAGTGCAGCAACTCGAAACACTGCATGGTTTGCAAGCCGATGACACCAGTTTAGAAACGCTGATCGAGCAGTATGGCACTAGCTTCAAAACCTTCAATGAAGAACTGGGTCAACGTCGCGAAACCTTAGAGCAGGAATTCTCGCAGGCGAAAAAGGCTTGGGTCAAAGAACAAGAAGAACATCGCCGCACGGTGAAAGAGCGGAATGAGACGCTGACCAAAACTCGCCAACGCGATACCAAAGAGTACACCTATGACCTGACGCTGCAACGCAAGCTCGACACGGATGCTTACGAGCAAGCCCAAAAAGCCCTGTACCAGGAATTAGCAGAACTCCAGCGATCGCAGGAAAAACAGTGGACCGAGCGAGAAACTGCGATCGCGGAACGAGAGAAACAATTTGCCGAGCTGAAAGAAAAGGTGGAAGGCTTCCCCAAAGAGTTGGAGTCGGCAGTCAAACGCGCCAAGGAAGAAGGTAAGGGCATCGCTCATCACCAAGCCAAGGTCAAAGCAGACTTGTATGCCAAAGACGTGGAAGGGAACAAGCGCAACTATGAATTACGCATCCAATCCCTACAGGAGACCCTACAAAATCAGGAGACCCGGATTCATGCTCTCTCACAACAGCTTAGTGCTGCCCTCAAACAGGTTCAGGATTTGGCAGTCAAAGCGATCGAAGGCGCAGCGAATATCAGTTCCTTCCAAGCCATGCGCGAAATCGCGATCGAGCAAGCGAAGACTCAAAACAAGAACAAATAACCACACCTCCACGTTCTACACGCTGCTGCTCCGTTGTTTGCGATCGCTCGCCAGTCAGTTTCCCGCTTCCTAACCCCGCGTCCTTGAGTGATTCAAGTTCTATTTCTAAAAAGGAGTTCACTATGCAACCCATTCGTCAAGGCGATGTGATTCTGATTCCCGTTGATTCTGCTGCTGAAGCCCCGACTCAAGCAGGAGAAAAACTGCCCCATCTCACTCTTGCAGAAGGAGAAGTCACCGGGCATAGCCACAGGATTAGTGTAGGAGAAGCCGAATTGCGCGATCGCGATGGCACCCTATATCTCACGATTACCTCTGACTCTGCCACCCTCACCCACGAAGAACACAAACCCATTCAAGTTCCTCAAGGTAATTGGATTGTCCGCATCCAACGCCAATATGAACCGGGCGATTGGAGCTATGTAGAAGATTAAGAAGTTGATCCCCCCAACCCCCCTTAAAAAGGGGGGCTAAATCAAATTATCAAAACTTTGGAATGGATTAGAAAAAGCGATCTCTTCTCTTCCCTAAACTCATGACTACCAAAATCGGCAAACTCACACCCGATCAAGAAACATTAATTCCGGTATATCGAGATAAGTGGCGACAAGTGGCACTGTCCACTGAGCGAATCGATCGCGTGGTTGCTACAGAAGCGATTAAGGCAGTTTATGCAGCGATCGCCCAACCCGCACCGACCGTTTTGTTTTGTGAGAGTCCGTGGGCAGTACCGCAGGTTTTAACCCGGTTGTTGCAGCAGCAATTCAGTTCTGATTTGGCTTGGGTGGTGGAGCGCTACACCCCAGAACAACGGCAGGCACAAGTGCGATCGCAACTAGGAAAACCGCTAGCTCGGCAACTGGAAGAACAATTGCATTGGGCGGTGCGGCGGCAGGTGGAAGAACAGTTGAGTTGGCAAGTGCGATCGCAACTGGGGAGCCAACCTTGGTCCGCATCCTACGAACTGCAACTCTGGGAGCAACTGCAACTCACCCCCCAACTACAAGATTCCTTTCGTGACTGCTTGCGGCTAGAAACTTGGATGCACGATGCCGTTTGGCTCGATTTAGCAATCTCGGTTTTGAACTGCTCGCCCGATCGCCGTAAGTGGTTGGCCTTGCAGATGTTGATTGAAGAATGTGGTTGGCTACTACCTTACGAAAAGGTTTGCATTGTCTGCGATCGCCCCTCAACTCTCAGCTTTGACGACCTGGGCCGACTCCACGCCGAAGGGGAGCCTGCGATCGCGTTTGCCGATGGGGTTAATGTCTATGCGTATCGAGGGGTGCGTTTGCCAGAACCATACGGGCAACTGCCTCCCGCTCTCTGGCGATCGCAGTGGTTGCTAGAAGAATTCAACTTTGAGCTGCGGCAAGTGTTGTTGCAAGGGATTGGCTATGAGCGCGTCAGTCAAGAATTAGAGGCGATCGCGATCGATGCTTGGCGCGAATACACCTTGCTGGGGTTGGATGCCGAGATTGATGATGAGCCGATGTTGCTGCTGAAAATGACCTGTCCCAGCACTGGCCTCACTCACGTTGCCCGTGTGCCCCCCGATTTTGATTCAGCTCAGGAAGCGATTCAATGGGTCAACTGGGATATCGATCCAGCAGAATTTGCTGTTCAAACGTGAGTTATTGGTCTTCTCGCAGCAGTTGATATTGCAATCTCAACTCTGGTGCCTCGGTAGCGGGGGCGTCTTGAACCAGCAGCGGTGTGGTTTCCACGACGGTCCCAGAGGAGCGATCGAGAATGACGTCCAGGCGATCGCCCACGGTCCAATTTCTCGGCACTGGCTCTAGGGCCAAGTCGGCAGGTGGGGTGGAAAAGATAGAAGCGCTGGTGCGAGTCGGAAACACCAACGGTCTATTTGCTTGCCCGACCGGAAAATCTTCGCTGATACTACGCCCCTCAACCCCCCGTAGTGATTCTCCTGACAATGTAAAGTTACCCGTTGCGACTTGCTGAGGCGTTTGGGCAGAGGCAGCAGGCAAAAAGCTGAGGGTGAGTAAACCTGCTCCCAAAATGGCGAAAACCTTGGCACTCATGGCTCGTATCTCCTGATTCAGGCTGCTACTGCTCAGGATACGAAGCCAAAAATCTCCTTACGTCTCTCAGGGGAGGCAAGTCATTGCTCACTTGGCATCTACCCAATGAGAGACTTCCTCTGCTAAAAGAATTTACCAACTGGGATCGGAGAACAGCTGAATTGTCAGGTGCGATCGCCCCGGTGGTATTGCTGAGATACAGCTACGCACCGTTTCGCCATCGTCAATTTCTACCTCACAGGCGTGGCAAGACCCCATTAAGCAACCTGTAGGAATGTCAACTCCCGCTCTGTCAGCCACTTCTAGCAAGGATTCTCCGGGTTCTGCTTCAACTGTGACATCGTCTGGCAAGAACCGAATGCTAACACTCATGACGAAACCCTAAAATAAAGCTAAATCTAACGGCCTTCTGACGCACCAGCCTTTACTGTATAGCTTAAGGACAAATGGGTACGTTGCACCCAAAGGGTTAGGGACATTTAGCGCACCTTGAATAGCGGGTGCGCTTATTTTTTTGGTGATTTCTCTAGGGAAGAATGGGGCCTAAATCTAAATGAGACTCTACTTGAGTTGCCAGAGCATCCAAGAGGGTTTCGCGTTGTTCCCGGTAATTGGAAATTCCAGTCGGTAAGGACTTGAGACCGCGTTGTTGCCGTAGGCGGTTTAGCCAAGCGCGTCGCCAAGGGCCGTTATCGAACAAGCCGTGCAGATATGTGCCCCAGACAGATAAACTCTTATCGACGACACCCAGGTTGGCATCTTCAAACAATAACTCTACGCCTTCGCCTTCCATCACCTGCGTCCGCCCTTGATGGATTTCATAGCCAGAGACAGGCAAGCCGTTTTGAGGATAGTTGGAGCTAACTAACCGCTGACGTGCCACCTTTTGGCCTGTAATCACGGTTCTCAGGGGTAGTAAACCGAGTCCTTTATAGCG
>DATNPE010000005.1:0-13768 GCA_036703355.1 Allocoleopsis sp.
GCTTCAACCGAGATGTGATGATGGCACGGTTCAAGCGCGTGGTCGAAAAGCATTTGGCAGGCGGAAAACCCACCAAGCCACTGCTATCCGTCAATTGCCACCACAACTACGCTGAGAAAGAAGTGCACTTTGGCGAAGAAGTCTACGTCACCCGCAAGGGAGCCGTACGCGCTCGGACTGAGGACTATGGCATCATTCCGGGTTCGATGGGAGCTAAGTCCTTCATTGTCAAAGGTAAGGGCAATGCCGAAAGCTACTGCTCTTGCAGCCACGGCGCAGGACGAACCATGTCTCGCAATAAAGCCAAGTTGCAATTCTCGCTGGATGACTTAATTCAGCAAACCGCTGGGGTTGAGTGCCGCAAAGATGAAGGTGTGCTAGACGAAATTCCTGCTGCTTACAAACCGATCGATCAAGTCATGGCCAACCAGTCTGATTTGGTCGAAGTGGTAGCCACGCTGAAGCAAGTGGTTTGCGTCAAAGGATAAGCATTTCCTTTTTCATCCCTCATCCCACCCTGTGGGAACGCCAAAAGCGTACATCCCTCATCCCTCATCCTTCACACAGATGATTGGTTGATTCGCGATCGCCTCCAGCTTCACCGACTTCAGCAACTCAGTCCAACTGGTTGTTAGAGCGGCATCCTGAGGGCGATCGCAACGTTGGTCTACCAAAGCTTCCAGCGTATTGAACCACAAACTATTTCGAGCGTAGACAGCAGGGCGATCGCGTGGGTTGGCCTGCTTTAACTGTTGACTTACCGCTGAGCCAGGTTCGACTCGTTGGACCCAACCTTCTACCGTCACGTCTTGGGAGCGATCGCCCGGATTGCAAATGAGAGACACAGACCAGCGATAGTCTTGACCCGGTTTTAGTGGTGGCAGATTGACATCAGTCGGTAAGCTAAGGCTGGCAATTCCTGCTTCACCTGTGATGCTAAAGGTGGTTTTATAAATCAAGTTGCGGTTGACTTGCTTGGCATCCACGTCGTACAGCGTAAACTCCACTAGCGGTGCCTTAGTTGATGGCAAGGCCCAGAAAAATCGCGGGTAGGATGCGGTCGTCAACCCTAGATTTGTATCAGGTAACAATGCCACCAATGAACCACCATTGCTAGGCAGGCACTCCGTAGAGTCTGGCCCCCGCGAACCTGCTCCCTGCCGTCGTCCTGGAATAGTAGGTTTAGGAGGTGCAACTTGTACAGGCCCTCGTGAAGCAGGAGGAACGGGAGCGGCTTCAGGCGCACCTAAGCGAGGTTGTGAAAAGGCTCGAGTTCCTGCTCCAACTCGCCGACCAGGTAGCTTACGCTTTGTGGCTCTAAACTCAAGCGCTGAGGCTGGCTGGATACTACTTTCCGCCCAACCCACCAAACCTATCGTTAAAGCAACCGCAATAAAAGTTTTGTAAATATTAACCTGAGGCATCGCAGAACTCTTGTGGATCGATTCAGCAGTAGCATCCTGTAGGCTCAGAGCCGCGCCAGGAAAAACAGCTCAATTGCTACTAGTCGTGGTGCCACAATTGTAAGTCTCTCCTTCAAAATTCAGGATTAAATGACACCTGACGTAAAATCTTTTACTGGTCGTGGTAGTACTAAGCCATAAAATTCGGACCGTAGAATAGAGGGCAGCAAGCGGTGCAACAGCAGCAAATGGTGGAGTGGAGTGTGAAAAAAAGCTTTCAACAATTCTTTAATCAACCAACTTCCGGTCAACCCAGGGCGATCGCGCCTAAAACAAAGATTTTAGGGCTGTTAGTCTCGACCTTGGCGACACCGCTTCAGCTCAACGCTGATTCAGCTTGGGCCAGTGTCACGACTCCTGTTACTACAGAGCTACCAGTCGCTCAAGCCTTGCCAACTCCGCCTGCTAATCCGCAAGTAGACCCCAACCAAGACCGCTTCTTGCAACCTCAGCCCACCTTACCAACTCCTGCCCCACCAGAAACAGAAGCACCGATTTTACCCACACCTACCCCCGAAACGCCTCCGCCTCAGCCGGACATCACCATTCCGGTCAAAAATATTGAAGTGATTGGTAGCACGATTTTTGGACCTAGGGAACTAAACCCAATCGTGCAGCCTTATGAAGGGCGTTCTTTAACACTGGAGGAACTGCGAACAGTCGCAGATGCCATTACTCAGCTTTATCTCAACCAAGGCTACATCACTTCCCGTGCCATTCTGGTCGATCAAACGATTAGCGATGGCGTGGTCAGGATCCGGGTAATCGAAGGCAGTCTGGCCCGCATTGATGTGGAAGGAAATCGCCGAGTTAACACGAGTTATATTCGCGATCGCATTCAGTTGGGAGCCAAAACGCCGCTGAAAAAAGACGCTCTCGAAGATCAACTGCGCCTACTCAAAACTGACCCTCTGTTTAAGAACGTAGAAGCAAGTTTACGAGCGGGGGAACAACTCGGCCAAAGCGTCTTAACTGTTCGTGTCACAGAAGCCAACCCATTTGACTTTTACCTCAGCGCTGACAACTATTCCCCGCCCAGCGTCGGCTCTGAGCGTCTAGGCATCAGTGCTGTACATCGCAACTTAACAGGGCTTGGCGATCAACTTGCAGGGGCTTACTACGTGTCTACGACAGGGGGCGCTGAGTTGTATGACTTCAGTTACCGAGTCCCGATCAATGCCATGAACGGCACGATTCAATTGCGGGCCGCTCCCAATGACTACAAAATCACTGATCCTGAATTTGCGGATTTAGGGATTCGTGGCAGTTCGGAGTTGTACGAAATCAGCTACCGTCAACCCTTGGTGCGATCGCCTAGGGAAGAATTTGCCCTCTCTTTGGGCTTTACCTTCCAAGATGGCCAGACTTTTCTGTTTAACAACATTCCTAACCCCTTTGTGATCGGGACTGGACCTAATGGAATCAGCCGCACCAGTGTCATCAAATTTGGTCAAGATTACGTTAAGCGTGATCCAACAGGTGCTTGGGCCTTGCGATCGCAGTTCAATATTGGGGTAGACGTGTTTGATGCCACCACGAATCCTGATCCAATTCCTGACGGGCGATTTTTTAGCTGGTTAGGCCAAGCGCAACGGGTGCAAGTCCTCGGCACCGATAACTTGCTAATCGCTCAATTAGACTTGCAACTCACCCCTGATAGTCTCCTACCTTCACAGCAGTTTGTGATCGGTGGGGGTCAATCGCTGCGTGGCTTCCGTCAAAATGCCCGTTCTGGAGACAATGGCGTGCGCTTCTCCCTCGAAGATCGAATTGCTTTGCAGCGTAATGAAGCAGGGTTGCCTATTCTTCAGCTCGCACCCTTTGTGGACTTGGGAGCCGTCTGGAATGATCCAAGAAATCCCAACGAGATCGATAACGAACGATTCTTGGCAGGGGCAGGAGTCGGGCTGTTGTGGCAACCTGTCGCAGGTCTAAACGTCCGCCTGGATTATGCTTTCCCGCTAGTAGACTTGAGCGATCGCGGCCAGAACGCCCAAGACGAAGCCTTTTACTTCAGCGTCGTCATCCGCCCTTAACGCTTGGCTCCAAGAGAACTGATGGAGAACTGATGTCCTTACCAAGGGTTGCCAACCATCGTGAAGGCAGCCCAATAGTAAGGATGGGAGAGTTCGCGATCGCCCAAGCTAGCACTTTCGGGGGGTAGCACTAAGTTATTCACACCACTTAAGCCTTTGAGCTGATCACCTTCCAGGTAAACCTGGCCTCTTGCCATTGCCACCTGGGCTCGCCGCAGTGCTTCTGCCTTAATGGGAGCAGTTCGTAAAGATTGGTAAAACTCCGTCATTAAAGCTGTGGTGGCGGCATCGCTGACATACCACAGGCTAGCTAACGAGGTTTTCACACCTGCTTGCACCGCTAACCCCGCAAAACCTAGCTCGGCTTCTTCATTCCCTAAGGCAGTTTGACAAGCACTCAAGACCAACATTTCGACTTGAGGTGTGTTAAACCCAAGCTGACGAATTTGGTCCAGCCGCAGCTTGTTATCCCACAACTGAATGTAAGAATTGCTGGGAGCACCCGCGTTAAAGCTAGCGTGGGTCGCCAAATGCACGATTCCAAAGGCTTGCTGCTCGCTCACTTTAAGATTAGACAGTGTCGCTTGAGTATTGAGGAGCAGTTTTCCTGGCCACAACTTCAAGACTAATGTCGATAACTCCACAAACACGGCAGGCAGCGGCGATTGATCTTGAGTACTTTCTGACACTCCCATCGCTAATACATGCGAATCTCGAATGTTGGCGTAGCGAGTATCAGTCAAGCTCAAGCTGGGCATGAGACCCAAACTGTATCGCTCCACCAAAAACTGGTTCCCGTCATGCAGAGCAGCGACTGGCAGGGCTCGCAACCCTGTATCCATTAAAAACACCAAGTTATTAATGCCCCGCGCTTTAAGCTCTGTTTCTACCGGAGCCACCAGCCAGCGATAGATTTGCTGGGAAGGTTCTAGATAACTAGTGTTTTCAGATTGGCGAGGGTCAGCAACAGCACTCCGAAATGCTTTGGCAACTGCTAGAACTTGCGATCGCGTGGCGGTGGGTATCCGCAGCCGAATCGGGTTGCCTTGAGCCGTAATCACGAGCAATTCCAGTTGGTCACTATCTTGGGCTTCTGCCCCCAACTGTTCACTCAGTCCGAGTTGAGCAGGCACAAAACTGACATAGATAAATGCAGGTTTCGCTCCAGTCGCTCGTTCAATCTCACGGGCGATCTCTCGCTCTTCGTTCACAGAGCGCACCGTAATTTCAGACCAGCCAAAATATTCCTGAAACTGTTGTGTAAAGCTAGCTTCTGGCGTATTGACTAGCACTGTTTCTGTAGTAGTCACCTGAGCCGTTGGAATAGTCGTGGTAGGCCGACACTGGAAAGCACAACTGGGATCTGGAGTAGGGGTAGGTGTCGGGGTGGGGGTTGGAGTAGGGGTAGGCGTGGGTGTCGGAGTAGGTGTCGGTGTTGGGGTGGGCGTTGGAGCTTGTACGTCGATCGCGATCGCTGCGAGCGGTGAGAAGGAGACGCGATCGCTAGTCTTCACTCTTAAGGCATCAACAGAGCCGCTAAAACCCGCAGGTGGCACATAGATTAACGTTTCTCCAGGGATCAGAACATCTCCAGGATTCAAAACAGTCGTGTCTCGTTGCAGAGTGCCTGCCAAAACTGACTCAAGCAAAACCGTTGTATTGTCGCTACTGCCATCGCTATTGAGATCGCTGGAAGTGGCATTAAATATGAACGTGAATGGTTGGTCTTGCTGCGCTCCTGATAACAGAGGAGGTGTCGTAATCGTAGGTGCCGTATTGATAGACAAGATTTGCACGCCAGCAGGAGTTCCACTAGCACTGCCATCACTTGGTAAAACTGGAAAACTACTACCCACCGCGATCGTGTCAGCAGGCCCAGCATTTAAGCCTCCAGCCGTACCATTCATTGTGGGATCACCAACCACAAAATCTACGTTATCCGGACCGCCATTATGCTGAACCGTAACTAAACCACCAGCAGTGGTGCCTTGGCTGTTGATAGTCTCCCCTGTCACCAAAGTGCCAGTGCCCTGTACCACGCCTTTCGCTAGCACCTGCACCGCTCCCCCCTGCCCCACATTGCCATCAAACGCGTCTGTGGTTCCTTGAGTGTCAATGCTGGCAAAGCGAATATCACCGAGGCCGAGCGTTTGCAGCGTCACTGGGCCGCCCGTCACCTCAGCCGTACCATCGACAAAAGTTGCCGTTGCAGAAGTGTTGATCGTGTCAGCGATAATCCCAGTTGCTGCTGTCAGAGTAACAGCCCCCCCTTGACCGGTAAAACTGCCCCCACTGAATCGATTCAGGAACGAATCAATTGCTCCTGTGGTGATACTGCCCCCAGTCGAGGTAATCTCCACGTCCCCTCCAGAGCCTACCCTGCCAAAGGGAGTGACAGAAGTATTAATGTTGCCAGTTGTAATATTGTCTGGCGCACTGATCAAGACTGGGCCACCATCACTACCAGCAGTCGGCGAGAGCGGAGAGGTGTCAATATTACCCACCGTGATCTGTCTAGGCGTTGTCCCAGTTGTCCCGGTAAAAGTTGTACCAGAAGCAGGATCAGGAAAAGTGAATGGGGGAGTAGTAGAGGGATTACTGGCAAAGGCTGTTTCTTCCAGACTTGTCACGCCAGCCCGCAGGATGAGAGCCGAGGAAGATCCTAAGAGTGCTTGGTCCGCATTTGCAGGTTCCACCCCAAAAGTAAAGTCAGGTGACGTAATCCGAATATTACCTGCGGTGATGCTGCCAGTCGCTTCTATCTTTAAAGCGGCTCCTGTGTAGTCACCTAAAACCACATCACCGTCAACACTGATGATGGGGTCGAAAAAGCTAATGAGGGTTCCTGGTGCATTGTCTAGAGTCAGGACTGAGAAATTTCCTTGACTGGCAAAGCGGGCATCTGCTGAAATCACGCCATTGCTGGCTAAAGTCAAATTTTGTCCACTCTGAAAGGGGATACCTGGGTGGTTTAAGGCCAAAATATCAATGCCTTGGTTGCCACGAATCAACAGATTGCCACCCGTTTGTGCCAAAAACGGAGTGGTAGCACTATCGCGGACCCGAACCGTATTTTGAGCCAATAAATTTAAGTCTGTGTTGGTTTGCAGGTTGCTTTCGGCCAAGGTAAGGTTATTGGCCGCCGTTAGAGTGGCTGATTGGCCTGTAATGCTGCCTCGGACTGCGACATCTCCTGACTCTACTGCCAATCCTGAACCTGACAGCACCACCTGACCTTGCTCATTCACGCTGGCTCCGGTGGCACTACTCCATTCACCTCCCGTCAGCAGCTCAGGTAACGAAATGGCTGTTGGTAGGTTTGTAGACGTAGAGGTCTGATCACTAGCGGAGGCCGTGGTAGAGGTTAGTGGTTGAATGTCTAAACTGAGGGGACTTCCAGGTTGGCTGAGCCGCACTAAGCTCTGACCAGGCACAGCGGCGATCGCCACTTGTCCATCTGGAGCAGTCAGTTGCCCGGTGCTGATCACCGTTCCCCCCAGGAGGGTGAGGTTACTACCGGGAGCTACTGCCAAGTTGCCAGCATTCGCGATCGCCCCTGGCTGGTTTTGAGCCACTGCCAACGCGCTAGGGCTACCGTTGAACGTGGCATAATCTGGTGTTCCAACCGCGTTCCACCAGTTATCCCCAAACCCAATACCACTGGCGGTGGTGGCAGTAAAGGAAGCGGGTAAATTCAAGCTGGCATTAGGGCCAAAAATTATACCCGACGGGTTCAGCAGAAACAGGCTGGAGTTGCCACCGCTAACCTGCAACACGCCATTGATGACTGAGGCGTCACCACCATTAACCCGTGTCAAAATATTTTGAATATTAGGGTTGGCCAGAAAATTGGCGATTTGGTTTGCATCCAGATTGAACTGGGTGAAACTGTGGAAAAGATTAGTGCGATCGCCCGAAAGCTGCCCGCCTGTAATGTCAGCTTGATTACCGCTATTGATGACCTGAGTATTCGTGCCATCCGCAGCAGGAATCAGTTGAGCAAACGCTGCATCGGGTAGCAGCAAACCTAGCAATGGAAAAACAACTAGCGACGAAGAAGCGCTTTTTATAGCTGACTGAAACATCAGCGTCCTACCAATTTTTAGTTAAATAATGATGAAAGCGATGCACCTAGATTCCAGTACTGTTACGCTTTGACACACATTGAACAGGTGCGCTCATAGTTCCCTGACTGTTCTGCTTTTATCGGACCACTGAATTGAACTCAATTATTACGCGATCGCTTACTGATCATTGAATTTGTATCAAAAATGTATAGAGAAGCTGATTGCAGCACTAGTAAATTCCTATGGGCTAGCTATTTCTACGCTCAGCTTCCTGCCAAAACGCTGATCTAGAAGCGATCGCGATCATGCTAAAAGCCAATCCCATCCTGCCAGCCAGCACTAACGAGTACTGCTCGAAGCATTTGAGACTGGGGAAGGAGCACTAGTAGAACGAGTAGTCCCAGAAGTTCGGTTAGCCTGAGAGCAACACTGGACCAAAGGTGCTTTGGCGATCGAGTCTAAGCCTACCGACTTTAATAGCGTTTCCCAATCGCTTGCTAAAGTGCGATCGCGAGGATTGGCGCGGCGTAACTCGCTTAAGCTCTTGAGGGTGTCATTCCAGATGCCCACTTTTGCATAAATAGCAGGGCGATCGCGAGGCGGTGCTTTAGCCAGCTGATCTCTAACCTCAGGGGTTAGGGCGATCCGTTGCACCCAACCCTGAACAAAATCAACTGCTAAGGGATCGGACGGATTGCAGATTAAAGAAAACGTCCAAGAGTAATTTTTGTTAACTTCTAGAGCTGGTAAGGTGGCACTGGCTGGCAAGCTGACACTAACCACTCCTGGCGATCCTGTGATCGCGAAAATAGTCTTGTAGACTTCTTGCTTTTTCTCGTTGTTCAGAACGAATTCAGCGGTGCGAGCGGGTGTGGGTGGTACAAACCAAAAGAAAGTAGGGTATTTCTCGGCAGTCAGCCCCAAATTAGTGTCGGGGATCAAGGCGACTAGAGGTTGCTTCGGATTCGTGCAAGGCCCACGAGTTCCCGCACCCACCCGACGACCGGGTAGGCGACGCTTGACCGTCGTTGATGGCTGCTGACTCTGGGCCAGAGTTAGGGTGGGCCAGCTGCAAACAAATAAGCCTAGAGAGAGGGCTAGGCAAGTTTTCAGCAAAGTTATCCGAGATGATTTCTGACGCATACTGATCACCCATAGGGGGATTTTAAACATCGAACGAGCGGAGTCGGGAGGGAGGCAAAGCATTTGCCAGGTCAAGCACAGATACTGGTTCTAGCAGGAGTTTTTCAACTGGCTCAACTACGGCTCCGAGTAGCGGCCAATCGTCGCATAACTTAAGATTCATCCGCAAGGCCATAGCATCCGTAAATTGGTCTGCCCTAATTTACTGCCTTAGTGAGAATCTACTGTTGTGGTTTCTATGTCTGCTTTGACAATAAAAGGTTCCAGCGGCATCTCGACATTAACCAAGGTAGAGTTGTCTAGAGTTGGCGCGATCGCCTGAGTTTGGGGAGTGTGCCAATCAATCACGCGGTAAACATCGACCGTTTGCTGTTTGCCTTTGAGAGCCAGCGGTCCCCAAGCTTCAACCACAAATTGCTGATTCAGGTGCTCTAAGGTTTCCTGAGCAATCAAGACACGGCAAATATCCACATGGCGGTTTTTCTCGCAGCTCTCTAAGCGAGAGGCAATATTGACGCTATCGCCAATCACGCCGTATTCCAGTCGTTCTTTGCCACCCAAGCTACCAACCACCACTGGCCCGGTGAAGATGCCTGCTCGCATTTGCACCATTGGCAGTCCACGGGCTTGCCAACCCGGATTTAACTCCCGCAAGCGATCGCCAAAGGCCAGAGCACAAGCCACTGCTCGCTTGGCATCTTCGGCGATTTCGTCAGTGCTGGTTCGTGGCACCGGAACTCCAAAAACTGCCATCAGGCCATCGCCCGTGAACTTGTTGATAATGCCGTGGTGAGTCTGCACCTCCTGGGTCATCACCGAGAGATACTCATTCAGCCAGTTCAACAATGCTTCTGGAGACATCTGCTCAGAGATGGTGCTGAAGTCTTTGATATCAGTAAACAAGACCGTTGCCGTGAGTCGTTGGCCAGGTAGCTTGCCTGATTGCAACAGGCGATCGCGGCTACTCCACAGGGCAGCGGCAATTTCTGGGGAGGTATTCTGCCCCAGCAAGGTCATCACCGTCTTCTGCTGGCGCTGAGCTTGGTACCCCCGATAACTGACCACTGCTCCCACCGTCATCAGTCCAGCGATCGCTGGACTGATCACAGGCACCCAACCTGCTTGTAGGAGAATCCCAAAGCAGCTTCCACCCAGCACCCCCAGCATCAGGACGCCGCTCAAAGCTAATCTAAACGGCTGACGGATGACCCAGGCGATACTCCCCCCTGCCACGGCCCAGCCAGCAATCCAGAGTACCTCTGCCCATTCAGGCCAAAACCAGAACAGTGGGCGATCGCCAGAGACAGCATCCAAAATTTGGCTGACCATCTGAGCATGAATCAATACCCCCGGCATTTCGGGGTTGCTCACCCCCACCGTTGAACTGTAGGGAGTGAAGAATTCATCTTTCAAACTAGATGCCGTAGCCCCAATCAGCACAATCTTGTCTTTGATTAAAGCTGAATCAACTTTCTGGGCCAAAACCTGGGCGAGGGATACTTCTGCTGCCACTTTTTGCCCAGTGCGATAATTGAGCAAGATTTGGTAAGCCTCAGCGTCAGCTTTTTGATATCCCCCCGCCTTGGGTGACAGCGGCGTAAAAGTCGCTCGGCCCCACCGCACTGATTCATAACGATTCCAAGGTTGCTGGGGCAGTATTTGCTGAGCGGCTAAGTAACGCTGTGCCAGCAAGAGAGACAGAGAAGTGAACTCTGTAGTGTCTGTACTGCCGAACATAAAATTGCGCCGAATCACACCATCAGCATCCGTTACCACATCATTAAAGCTGACGCGATCGCTGGGGACTGCGGCTGGTGGAGGAATGCCATCTCCGTCGCCTAGATTGGTAATGGCAATCACATTCGGCGCTTGGAACTGCTGAGTCAGGGCTGTTTGCCCAGGCGGTTGAGGCAAATCTCGGTAGATGTCTAAGCCAATCAGTCGGGGTTTAGCTTTTTGTAAGTTGGCTAACGCTTGCGCCCAGACTTGATCTGAGAACGGCCAGCTCCGTTGCAGTTTTAGATCGGCTTCCGTAATGGCAACAACGAGCAGCCGAGGATCAGGCTCGGATTGAGGCCGTAGTTGCACCATGCGATCAAAGGCTGCCAATTCTAGTGCTTGTAGCCCCCCCAGGTGACGCACTCCCAGTACCAACCCAGTCATGGCAAGGCTGGCGATCGCGACTACTGGCACACCCGTCAATTCTGACCACTCAATCCAAAGACGACGAGGAAATTTGAGAATCACAAAAGTTCTCAGCTAGTTAATCAAAATTCGTTGGTACTGATACAAGCGATAAACTGCACCCATTTCAACCTTTTTGGCCTGATGTTTTAGTAAACCCAGAGTCTTTCCTCTAGGAACTACACCCGCAAAAAGTTTGATGTACTTAACATGGTAAGTTACTTTTTTAACCAGCCAGCCTCACCCATCTGCATGAGCCTGCTGGGCTAAACTTAGGCGATCGCCCGACGCACTAAAATCACCGTGCATTGACTGTTGCGAGCGATCGCTTCTGGGATATTGCCCTTAATTGCTTGTTGCAGCATCCCTTCCCGACTAGCTCCTAGGGCGATGACATCACAGCGCTCTTTTTGGGCCAACTTCACCACTGTTTCCGACACCGAAGCCCCCCAAACCGGAGTCGCAATCACGGGAACTGTCAGCCGCCGATCCAGCGATCGCGCCGCTTGCTCCAATACTGCTGTATTCGGTTCTTGCTCACTGGGTTCAAACACTTGACAGAGCTTAACCAGCGGCGTTTCTCCCAAAGACGTGAGGGCAGGCAAGAGCTGGACGGCATACTGAGCATTCGGTCCACCTGCGATCGGCACTAACCAGCGGTTGAAGGTTTCGGTACCGCGCAATCTGGCGAGAACCACATCACAGGCAGCTTGCCGAATGACGGTATCCACCGCTCCCCCAAACACACGACCTGGAGTAGAAGTAGTGCCTTTCCAGCCCATCAGAATCAGGTCAATGTGCCGCTCTTTAATCGTTTCTAGAATTGCTTGAGATACATCATGGGCGACGCGAATTTGGGTATGCATGGGAATCTGCCAAGCTCGGCCCAAATTTTCTGCCTGCCGCAATAGCCGCCGACTTCTAGCGGTACTGACTGCGGTTTCGGTCGGAGAATTACTGCGGGGGATCAGTACCACCTGCAAACACTCAATTTCTAAGTTGCGATCGCGAGCAATAGCGGTGGCGAGACGAATCAGAGAGGCAGCCGTTTGGGGATTACTCAAGGGCAACAGCAAGCGCCCCCGTCCTAAAGCAGGCGATCGCGTTTGGTAGACCACATAAGAGGCTTCTGGTTGTGGCCCTACCTGCTCCGTCTTGCCGCTGAGTTGATCCGACTGCGCCCGAATAATATCGGCTCGCGTAATAATGCCGACCAGTTTGCGCCCTTCCGTCACAGGCAAACGGCTAATTTTGTAGCGATTCAGCAAGTACAGCACATGGGACAGCGGATCTTTTGGGTTCACCGTGACAGGCTGTGGGGTCATTAAGGCCCGGAGCGGCATGGTTTCAGAAAGCTGCTGCTGCGCGATGTTGCCTAAATCCGTTTGGGTGACAATACCAATTAATTTTCCTTGATCCACCACTGGGAAACCCCGGTGATGCGATCGCGAAAAGGCTTGGACCGCCTCTTCTAGTGTCATCTGACTCGACAGCGTTTCTACCCGCCTCTGCATGATGTCAGCAGCGGTCAAGCCCGATAAACGGCCTTCAATCGGCGCTTCGTCTTCTAGATAAATGCCATTCCAGGCCAGGAGCTTCTTGTAGATCGAGCCACTGGCGATCGCCTCGGCCACCAAGTAAGCCACCACCGAACCCATCATCAGCGGCAACACCAGATTGAAATCGGTGGTCATCTCAAACACAATCACGATCGCGGTGATGGGTCCGCGAGTCACGGCACTAAAGAAAGCCCCCATTCCGGTGAGAGCGTAGGTAGTAGGGGAACCAATGGCGATCGCTAACTGGGGCGGCACTCCTAGCGCAGTTTGCAGCGTCTCCGCCAAGAGACTGACCAAGTAGCCTAAAGCCGAACCTAAAATCAGAGATGGTGCGAATAAGCCACCGGGAGCCCCTGAACCGTAGGCCACCAATGTCAGCAAGAATTTGCTCACAAACGCCAGGGCCGTGATTTTCCAGCCAGCCCCGCCAGTGACTAGAAACTCTTGCAACCCAGTGTTGTCGCGCAAAGAAGCAGGTAAGAAAGCCAGCACCAGACCCGATAGCATCCCCGCTAAACCAATTCGCATCGCTAACCCGCCCGTACGGGGCAACTTACGATTCAGGGCTAAGCTGACAAAAATCCCCTTGCAAAATAACGCGCCCAACAGTCCAGCCAGAACGCCCAACAGCAGAAACAGCGGAATTTCAGCTAGAGAGAACTTGGCATTGGAAGCAGTCAGGCTCATGTTCAACCCATGCCCCCCCAACAGGCGAGACACCACCCCGCCGACAAAAGAAGCCAGAATCGCCGTACCTAGCGTTAAGTTGGACACATCTTGCAGCAGTTCTTCCACCACAAAGATGACGCCAGCGATCGGGGCATTAAACCCAGCCGCTAAGCCTGCTGCTGCGCCTGCTGCCAGTAATTGCCGCTGGTAATCGGGAGAAGTGGGCACCCAACGGCTAAATTGAGCTGCCAAGGCTGCCCCTACTTGCACGGTTGGCCCTTGCCGTCCCAGCGTCAAGCCTGCTCCCAAAGACAACATGGTGCTGGCTAGCTTGACCAAGGCCACCCGGAGATTCAGGGCGATCGGTACATAAGCCAAAGCGGCTTTGACTTGAGGAATGCCACTTCCTGACGCTTCTGGGGCTAAACGCTGAATTAACCATCCGGTTAGGCAACCGCCAACCAAACCAATGCTGGGCAGCACCAACCAAGATGGAAATGTATGGGCCGCCGCAATTCGCCAACCGCCTAACCAACCCGATCCCTGCTTGAGCAAAACCGCTGCCAACGCCGAGACCAAACCAATGGCACAAGCTTCAAAAATAGCGAGGCGCTTAGGCCGCAAAAATTGACGCAGAGGTTGGGGAA
>DATNPE010000006.1:0-3228 GCA_036703355.1 Allocoleopsis sp.
GGTCAGGGAGAAGCGATCGCTTACAACCTGCGAGAAATGTTCCGCTTGGATGTGCCAATTATTTGTACTGTGATTGGTGAAGGTGGCTCCGGTGGCGCTTTGGGAATTGGCGTCGGCGATCGCCTACTCATGTTTGAGCACTCGGTTTACTACGTCGCTAGTCCAGAAGCTTGTGCTTCAATTTTGTGGCGAGATGCAGGAAAAGCGCCCCAAGCAGCCGAAGCGTTGAAGATTACGGCTTGGGATCTCAAGAGCCTGGGCATTTTGGATCAACTATTGCCTGAACCCATTGGCGGAGCCCATGCCAATCCTTTAGAAGCAGCAGAAACCCTTAAGAGCGCTCTCTTACAGCATCTTGAGGACTTGAGCCAAATGACGAACCAACAGCGGCGGGAATTGCGCTACCAAAAGTTCCGCAATATTGGAGTTTTCTTAGAAGCGTCAGCCTAGAGTTGGGTATGACTCAGAGGACTGATTGGGTAAGTGGGTATCCGGTCTCAAATCTGAGTGATATAATTCACAAGTAACATTTTTTTACATTTGTCTGGTGACTTTGAGACTCCAACACCGACTGTGATTCTCCACAGATGCCTCAAGGTTAGCCACGCATTAAAGGCGAGAGGGAAATTCTCAAAATTACATGGAGTGACATTGTTTCAAAAAGGGAGTACCCTCGATGGGTCCTAGATCGGGGTGGTGCGATCGCCATCACTCGGTCTACGGTCTCAATCGCTATGTGACTAGATGCAACGAATTTGGCAATCCTCAATCGTTTGGAATGCTTGACTTGACGCAAGAGAATCAGGATATTGCATGACTTCTCGAATAGAACGGCACGCTCTCATTACTGGGGCGAGCAGTGGAATTGGCAAAGCAACTGCCTTAGCGTTTGCGAAAGCTGGAATCAATCTGGCTTTGGTGAGTCGCTCTGAAGCAAAGCTAGAGGTGGTCGCAACAGAGGCTAGACAAATCGGAGTGACGGTGAAAACCTATCCTCTCGATTTGGCGGTGGTTGAGCAGGTTAAAGACCGCATCAGCGCGATCGCGGCAGATTTTGGCCCCGTTCATATCCTAGTCAACAATGCTGGTATGGGTTATACCAAAAACTTGATGTCTACTCCATTGGATGATTGGCAGCGGGTTCTAGACCTCAACCTCACCAGCGTCTTGCAATGTATTCAAGGCATTCTGCCCGGAATGCGCGATCGCCAGCAAGGCACCATTATCAATGTCATCTCAATCGCAGGTCAACAAGTTTTTCCTAACTGGGGAGCTTACTGTGCCAGTAAATTTGGCTTGATGGCACTTTCCAAGGCTTTAGCGGCTGAGGAGCGGGCCAATGGTATTCGTGTCTCTGCCATCTGTCCCGGTTCGGTCAACACACCGATTTGGGACACTGACACGGTTCAAGCTGACTTCGACCGTTCGGCAATGTTAACCCCAGAAATTGTGGCGCAAGTGATTCTTCAGACAGTGCTGTTGCCAGAGCAAGCTGTGATCGAAGAGTTAACCTTAATGTCCAACGCTGGCGTTTTTTAGTTTCCCTGACCACGCAACCCCTATTTGCAGTTACAAAATCCCTGACTATGACTACTGCTTCTTCCAACAGTGCTAACGGCGCTAACGTACCTGTGTCTGACACCAAAACCCCTGAAGTTCGGCCCGATCGCAACACACTTCATGGTCAAGCGGCCAAAGTGGTTCCTCCCGCAGATGATGAACTCAAGGATGAGATGGCAGATGCTGTCCGGACTCTCTTGCTAGGGGTTGGTGAAGATCCGGAGCGGGAGGGATTGTTGAAAACGCCCAAGCGGGTGGCAGAAGCAATGCGCTTCCTCACCAGTGGCTATAATCAGTCCTTAGAGCAATTGGTGAACGGTGCGATCTTTGATGAAGGCCATAATGAAATGGTCTTGGTGCGCGACATTGATGTCTTTAGCCTCTGTGAGCACCACATGTTGCCATTTATGGGCAAAGCGCATGTGGCCTACATTCCCAACCAAAAAGTAGTCGGTCTGAGCAAGTTAGCTCGGATTGTGGAGATGTATGGCCGTCGCTTGCAAGTGCAGGAACGCTTGACTCGGCAAGTAGCTGAGGCAGTGCAAGAAATTCTTGACCCTAAAGGGGTGGCAGTTGTGGTCGAAGCAACCCACATGTGCATGGTGATGCGGGGTGTGCAGAAGCCCGGTGCTTGGACAGTCACCAGCGCCATGGTGGGTGTGTTCCAGGAAGACCAAAAAACTCGCGAAGAGTTTCTCAATCTGATTCAGCATCGTCCTAATTTCTTCTAAGTTTGCCCTCTCCCTAACCCTCTCCCAGGGGGCGAGGGGACTAATAATTAAATAAAAATGGGGTGAGTTTACCTTGCCCCTATTTTTTGTGCTGTTTGTAGTTGCTGGAATAGGTGGGCTACTTGGGCTAGATCTTTGTCACCGGGCGATCGCTCTACACCACTAGAGAGGTCAATGCCATCGGGTTGTAATTGGGCTAAAGCTTGGTTGATATTGTTGGGAGTTAAGCCACCCGCCAGAAACCAAGGATAGGTGGGCGCAAATTGTTGCAAGCTTTGCCAGTCAAGGGTGATACCTGTGCCACCGAGCGCTCCGGGGTGGTAGGCATCGAGCAAGAGGGTATGGACTTGGCCGTAATAAGCAGCGGCTGCCTGAAGTGCTTCTGTGCTTTTGATCCGGAGGGCTTTAATCACCTCTACTTCGGGTAAAGCATCTCGAACTTGGGCACAAAATTCCGGAGATTCTGCCCCGTGTAGCTGTACGCCAGTTAAGCCTGCGATCGCTACAACTTGACTAATCTCCTCGACCGTTGCATTGGCAAACACCCCAATTCGATCAACGCAGCTACCTGTATCGGAATGGCGGGGTAATTGCTCTACCACTCGGCGAATTTGTTCAGCTGTCACATAGCGGGGAGAAACCTCAACACAGATAAACCCTAAAGCGGTGGCTCCCAGTTCTGCGATCGCTCGTCCTTGGTCTGGTTTGGTGATGCCGCAAATTTTAACCCGCATGTTGATTGATGAACTCGCTAACTAGGCCACTGGTATGAAGATTTGACTGAGTTTGAGGGTAAATGAAAGCAGGTGCGATCGCCAACTGTTGCGAATTTGTAGCAAAAGCTCCACCAACTGTTAACTCTTAAGACAAATCTCAGTTATTCCCAAGGCTCTTTTTATAATCCTTTGTGTTTGTATAAGTTTATCAATGCAGGAGA
>DATNPE010000007.1:0-5773 GCA_036703355.1 Allocoleopsis sp.
GGGGAAGGCATCAAGAGCCAACTGCGGCAAGTCGCTGGCCCACCTGGAACGCCCATAACCGATGTCTGCGACGGTTTAGCCCGTCTGCAAAAGGGTGAGCAAATCGATTACCAGGGTGCTAGTGGCAATGTGGATATTGACGAGAATGGCGATGTAGTCAGCAGCTACGATGTCTGGACGGTAAAGGACGATGGCACGCTAGCGACAATTGGAAAAGTGAATCCTACTCAGTAAATCGCGATCGCCCAGGTCGATTAAGGCTTTATAAAGAAAGCATCCTAAATGTTTATGATGCTTACAACAGAGGGCATTTTGGAGGCGTAGAAACTTACAAGCCCTAAGCCCATGACTGTTGATGGAATCAATCAAAGTTTCATTGAGCCAGAAAGTGAGGATGACTTTGATCGAAAGTATCCGCGTGTAAGCAAAACACTTCGTGAGACCGCAATCAAAGCAAAAACGGATCAACCTGATACTGCTCAAAGTGATGCGGACATAATTGACAAGCTACAAAATGCTCTAGAAGAAAGTATTCGAGAGCTACGTGGAGCTATAAACACGATCGTCACAGTACAGCGCAACATAGAAAAGCGGCATGACCAGAGCAAAATAAAGGCTTTAGAGTCGCATGAGCAAGCCCAGTTGGCATTGTCAAATCATGATATGACTACTGTCTTTGATCGATCTGTGGACAAAGCAGTTCACATTAAAGTTGTGCAGGTTCTAAGGGATCAAGCTGATGCAGCAGAGAGTAAGGTCAGAGCTTTGAAGCGAGGCTTGACCAAGCTAGAGCAGTTAAAAGCTCAATTTCAGAACCAGGCAAAATTAATGAATTTTCAGAGTGCTCATTTTAGCGGAGATTTGTCTTTAGAGAGCTTGAAGCAGAAGCTTGATACAAAATCTCACAATCAGCTATCTGATGAGGATATTTTACGGGGTGACGATCTCTCGCTGATTAATAAAAGGTTAGATGACTTATAGAACTTACTAATGCGATCGCTCTATCACAGAATGCTTAACGACTGAAGTCACGGTCACAAAGACCGCGAAGACAGTCTGATTTTTGGAAAAGTTGTCTTAGCCTGTGAAGGCAGGCTTGGTTTCGATAGCCTCAGGCTTTAGCCTGTAGGACTCAGCGATACCACTTTAGGTATATACGATTGCTAAAAGACCAAAACCCAGGATTGATGAAGCCAAGCTTACTGAGTGCTAAATTCAGGACGCTTGCTGTTTATCTTTCAGGTTGTCTATGCCCTTTCCCAGAGCTAGCGGCATCTTACTGCATCCCACCTCATTTCCCAGCCGATTTGGGATTGGTGACCTAGGCTTAGAAGCCTATCGCTTCATTGACTTCTTAGCTGACAGCGCCCAACAACTTTGGCAGATTCTACCCTTAGGGCCGACGGGCGATCCCTGGAATTCTCCCTATCTGTCCTCCTACTCTTCGATGGCAGGCAACCATCTGCTAATTAGCCTGGAAGTATTGCGGGATCAAGGACTCCTGGCAGAAACAGACTTAGCCGAGTTGCCAGAAATGCCCTTAGCCGTTGATTTCGGCAAAGTGCGGCAAACCAAAATGCCGTTGCTACGAAAAGCTTGGCAGAACTTCCAGGCGAACGCTTCAGCCGTACAGCAAAAAGAATTTGAAGGGTTTTGCAAAGGGACCGCTTACTGGCTGGATGATTATGCCCTGTTCATGGCATTGAAAGAGGCATTTCAAGATACCAGTTGGCCCACTTGGGAACCCGCGATCGCCAAACGCCAACCAGAGGCGATCGCCCAGTGGCAAGACAAGCTCCAAGCCGAGATTTGGCTACACAAGTTTCTACAATTTGAGTTTTTCCAGCAGTGGTCAGCCCTAAGAAAATACGCGAATTTGCGCGGAATCAAAGTCATTGGCGATATTTCTATTTACGTCTCTCAAGACAGCGCCGATGTCTGGGGTAACCCGGAAAACTTTTGCCTTGATCCTGAAACTGGAGAGCCTGCGTTGATGGCGGGCGTACCCCCCGACTACTTCAGCGAAACCGGGCAACTCTGGGGCAATCCCGTTTACAACTGGGATCAGTTACAAAAAACTGGCTTCAAGTGGTGGGTGCAGCGGTTCCAAGCCTTGTTTGACTACGTGGATATGGTCCGAGTTGACCATTTCCGAGGCTTCCAAGCTTATTGGGCGGTAAAGCAAGGTGAAACCACCGCTATGAATGGGGAGTGGATTGAAGCACCCGGAGAAGCTTTATTTGAAGCCTTAAAGCAGCAATTTGGGCAATTGCCCGTCCTGGCAGAAGATTTGGGAGTGATTACGCCAGAAGTGGATGCCTTGCGCGATCGCTTTGGCTTCCCCAGTATGAAAATTCTGCAATTCGCCTTTGGCGACATGGGAGACAAAAACTTTTTGCCCTTTAAGTACTTACCTAACAGCGTCGTCTACCCTGGGACTCACGACAACGAAACCATTGTGGGCTGGTTCAATCGCCTTTCAGGCAGCGATCGCGACGCGGTTACGAAATACTTTGGTTGCTTGAGTCCAGAGGGCATCCATTGGGACTTTGTGCGGCTAGCGCTGAGTTCTGTGTCTAATCAAGCGATTATCCAACTACAAGATGTGCTGGGTTTGGGGAATGAAGGGCGAATGAATGATCCCAGCGACAATGCTGGTAACTGGACTTGGCGCTACCAGGCAGATGCGCTGACGCCAGAAGTCCGCGATCGCCTCAAAATGCTGACTGAACTGTTTGGTCGGGCTCCTCAAACTCAGACCTAGCAGCCAGATGGACTAGCAGGCTAACGAATTGCCACGCGATCGGAGGGGACAGGCAGAATTTCGGCACCGACCGGATTTTGGCTGTCTTCTCTTGTTGCTGAGGGAAGTTGGGCTGAATTGGCGTTGGCTTCAAAGGTGACTTCCTCGACCGAACCGGGGTCTCCCAATTGCTTAGCCTGCTGTTCGTTCAACCCAACCAAAACGCCACCCGCGTTACCTGCCCGTAGGGTGAGCTGTTCGTTCGCCATCCAAACGCGCTGGGTGCCTTCCGGTAAAACTCCCTCAAATTCCGTTTTGCCATCGGTCACGACCCGAATCCAAGACTGTGCCTTCAAGATCACACTGACTCGAACAGGTTTATTGGCACTGTTAGCATTTTGGGGGGTAGCCAGTAGCCCCAGCCCTGAAGTAGCGTTCACCTTTCCAGGAGCGGCTGTTGTTTTGACAGGACTAAACGGCCCGAACACTTGATTAGACACCACCGAGTGGGTGGTCGTTCCAGGTTGGGTGCCAGGGGGTTGATAGGCCTCCACATTGGGAATCACAGATGGAGTAGAGCGGTTCATCAAATAAGACAGGCTATTAACCGCAAATACAATCAAGAAAACGTAAATGACATACAAATGCACAGGCCGTAATTGAGCTGCAGGCAAGTTCCGCCAAGACCCCTGCACAGGCCGCAAAATCGGCGTCGTCGGAAAGGAACTGGCAAACGCAGCCCCGTTCATGCCTAGAGCATCAGCAAACTGTTTAATAAAGCTTTGGACGTAAACAGGTTCGGGCAACTGCTCTAGTTGGCCTGATTCGATCGCGTTCAGGAGGCGCATTTGAATCTTAGTTTTAGCAGCCACTTCTTCTAAAGACATCGATTGCTCTTGGCGAAGCTGGCGCAAGTGAGACCCCATTTCTCGCAGTTTTTCAATTCGCTCTTGCTCTAGTTGTAGGGCTGACTTCTTCATACGCTACGCTCCTTGACGTCTGCTGCACACTTAATCGTTTTGTTTAGAGTTTTATATAGTCGCGGGTTCAGGAACCTGTAGATCGTTTAGGGCTAACCGTTTGCGTTTGTAAAAAATTGATTTCAAACTCAGTCAGGCTGCGATAGTGACCGGGGGGAAGTTGTTGGAGCTGAATTGGCCCGATCGCGACTCGATGGAGTTGGAGGACAGGGTGTCCGAGTTGTTCAGCCACCCGCCGAATTTGCCGATTTCTACCTTCATGCAGCACGATTTCTAAGTAAGTTTTCCCCATTTGCCGCTCTAGCACACGGACTTGTGCAGGTAAAGTGGGCCGATTCCCTAAGATCACGCCTCGCCGCCATTGCTGCAAAATCGCCTCCGAAGGCCGACCTTGCACCCAAACATTATAGGTTTTGGGAATTTGATGACGTGGGTGAGTCAAATAAAACGTGAGTTCACCGTCATTCGTCAACAATAAGGCTCCAGTGGAGTCAAAATCTAGACGACCGACGGGATGTAACCCCTGGCCTTGTCGGAGATTTTCTGGCAATAAGTCGAGCACTGTAGAACGCTGCCAAGGATCATCACAGGTGGAAACGACTCCAGCAGGTTTGTGGAGCAAAAGGTAGAGATGTTGAGGTCGCTGCGTGGGCTGGATAGTAACTCCATCTACCTCGATGCGATCGCGCTGGGTATCCGCTTTCTGGCCGAGTTGCGCTACAGTACCGTTTAAGCGAACTCGCCCATCAAGAATCATCTTCTCGGCATGGCGACGAGAAGCGATGCCCCAATGGGCCAGGATTTTATGCAGCCGATCTTCCATAGGGGACTGCTCTGCCGACTATACGGTCATCAGATATGTACAAATATTACAGGAATATGGGCGAGAGAAGCGAATTTCAGCTTTTAACCAGTGGGTGAGGCTGCTGACAAGGTAGAAAAACTTGTAACCACGCGCCTCCAGTTTCGGGATGATTGTTGGCACTGACTGACCCTTGATGTGCTTCTACAATCTGCCGCACAATAGCCAACCCTAAGCCACTGCTACCGCTGCGTTGGGTTTCTGTCTCAGAGACACTGAAATGGGGTGACTTGCTGCGCTCGGTCACTGCTGCTTCACTAGACATTCCTAGTTTATCTTCCTGCTTGAAAGTTAGGTTTGATGCTGCCGCGATCTCCTTGGAGGTCTCCGGTGCGATCGCCTGAGAGAAAACACCCGTATTACTGCCCTGAGAGTCCTGGTTCACGTCCGCAGCCTGAGTTGGCTGGGAAACTTTGAGCCGTTTCACTGCGATTTGCCCTTCTAACGACTGACTGCTCGAATAACGCGATCGCGAAGGGTCAACTTGATAGAAGCGGTCAAACACGTAGGGTAGCGCACTTTCTGGGAAACCAGATCCCGAATCAATCACCTCTAAACAGACTTGCGGTCCAGGAGGCTCTGTAGACTGAGCAGCGACATCCTGAACACTGACCTGCACCCGAATCTGCTGCTGGGGAGGGCTGTATCTGATACTGTTATCTAGCAAATTGATTAAGACCCGGAAAAGCCTAGGACCGTCCGCTTGGATCATCACTGTATCAGGCCCTTGGTACAGCAGTTGTAGTTGTTTTTTGCGGGCTAGGGGTTCTAAGCTGAGCCAAGCAGATTGAACCAGTTCGGCCAGATTGAGGGGACTCAGATTCAGACAGTAAGGAGCACCACGCTCAATTTGCTTGAGGTCTAGCAGATCTTGGACTAAGTTGCTGAGACGAATCGCTTCATTGAGCAAGCGATCGATCCAATTTCGCAGCGGTGGCTCTAGGCGAGTTTGCAAGGTTTCTGCCACTAAGCGGATGGAGGTTAAGGGCGTTTTGAGTTCATGGGCGACATCGGAAATCCAGCGATCGCGCTGTTGAGCCAGGGTTGCCGCTTCCTGACGATTCTCTAGAAAAACGCCGACTTGTCCGTCTAGCAGCGGTAAGCCATAGCCGCGCAAAGGGCAGGTGGGCTGACGGGAAATGCTGACAAGATCAGGGCTGCTCAGGTGAAATACCCACTCGCTATGGC
>DATNPE010000008.1:0-8525 GCA_036703355.1 Allocoleopsis sp.
GGTAATTGCTGGGGGTGCTGTCCGGACAGTACTAGAACTGGCAGGAGTACGGAATATTTTGGCGAAGCAGCTTGGATCTGGTAATCCACTCAGCAATGCTAGAGCTGCGGTTGAAGCTTTGGGCACTCTACGCACCTTCTCAGAAGTTGCGGAAGAACGAGGCGTTCCCATCGAAAATCTCTACGCTTAAGCCGTACACCTAACGGACGGTTTGGCTGCTGTAGGTACGCGGCGCGATCGCGTTTGTACAACTTGTTAACAGGTTTAAAATCATGAGACTAGAAGATGCTCGTCCCCAGCAGGGCTCTACAAAGCGCCGTCGTCGCATTGGACGAGGCATTTCTGCTGGACAGGGTGCAAGTGGCGGCTTTGGCATGCGCGGTCAAAAGTCTAGATCAGGACGTAGCACCCGCCCTGGTTTTGAAGGGGGACAAATGCCCCTCTATCGCCGCTTGCCTAAGTTGAAGCACTTTACTGTAATCAACCGTAAGCAGTACACCATCATCAATGTAGGTAAATTGGCATCTTTGCCAGCCAACACTGAAGTTACCCTGTCTTCCTTGTTGGAAGTGGGTCTACTAACCTCTGACGATGGTCCCCTAAAAGTACTAGGGGATGGTGAACTGAATGTTCCCCTGAAGGTTCAGGCTGCAGCCTTTACAACATCTGCCAAAGCAAAAATCGAAGCTGCAGGCGGTAGCTGCGAAGCATCAGGGGCTGAATAAGGTTTAGCATGAGTGCAGAAGTAATCCGAGTGAGGATTGCTTCTGTAGCTTTGCGTTTAGCTTTGTAGAGGGAGCCCTTCATGGTTGTTAGTCGGGACAAAACTCCAAGCGCTCAAGAAACTTTCGCTCAAATGGCTCAAGCCGCTGGACTTAGAAGTCGGTTGCTTTTGACCATTGGGTTGTTGATTCTAGTGCGCTTGGGAATTTTCATTCCTGTACCAGGAATTGATCGAGTTGCGTTTGCTCAAAATATTCAAAGTAACCAAGCGTTAGGCTTTCTGGACTTATTTGCTGGGGGCGGACTACAAGCGCTAGGTATTTTTGCATTAGGTATTTTGCCTTACATTAATGCCTCTATCATCTTGCAATTGCTCACAGCAGCAATTCCTGCCTTAGAAGATTTACAGAAAAATGAAGGAGAAGCTGGGCGACGTAAGATCTCTCAGATTACTCGTTACGTCGCTCTTGGTTGGGCGGTTATTCAAAGCGTTGGCATTACAGTTGGTCTCATTCGCCCCTTTGCAGAAAACTGGGGACCCTTCTTTGTGATTCAGACAGTCCTGGCTCTGACGGCAGGATCAATGTTTGTGATGTGGGCGGGCGAGCTGATTACAGAACGTGGCATCGGTAACGGTGCTTCCCTGCTAATTTTCCTCAACATCGTCTCTGGTTTGCCTAGATCTTTAGGACAGACAATTGAGCTAGCGCAAGGTGGCGATCGCAACATTGTGGGCGGTGTCATCATCCTGCTCTTAGTCTTCTTGGCGATGATTGTGGGAATTGTGTTTGTGCAAGAAGGGACACGCCGCATTCCTATCATCTCAGCTCGTCGCCAGGTTGGCCGACGGATGTATCTTGAGAAGAGTAGCTACTTACCCCTGCGCCTGAATCAGGGCGGCGTGATGCCAATCATTTTCGCGTCTGCTGTTTTGACGCTACCTGCTTTCTTGACCCAGGTGATTAAGAACCAGGGTTTCAGCCAGTTCATTAGCACCTATCTCAGCCCCACCTCTTGGTTGCATGTAGTGCTTTATCTGGTACTGATTGTCTTCTTTAGCTATTTCTACTCTTCTTTGATCGTCAACCCTGTTGACATGGCTCAGAACCTCAAGAAGATGGGAGCTAGCATTCCTGGTATTCGTCCTGGTAGAGCGACCAGCGAATACGTGGAACGAGTGATCAATCGGCTAACTTTCCTAGGTGCAATTTTCCTGGGATTAGTAGCCACAATTCCTACAGCCGTAGAAAGTGCAACCCGAGTCCCTACTTTTCGAGGTTTGGGAGCAACTTCTCTGCTGATCTTAGTAGGTGTGGCGATCGATACTGCGAAGCAAATTCAGACTTACGTCATCTCTCAACGCTACGAAGGAATGGTGAAGCAATAGTGACGCGACTAATCTTCCTGGGTCCGCCAGGAGCGGGTAAGGGAACTCAAGCTCAAGTCTTAGCCAATCTCTTGCAGATTCCTCATATCTCCACGGGGGATATTTTGCGAGACAACGTGGCGCGGCAAACTGACCTTGGCCAAAAAGCCCAGTCCTACATGGACCAAGGAGAGTTGGTTCCCGATCAACTAATTCTGGATATGATCCAGGAAAGATTAAGCCAAGCCGATGCCTCATCAGGCTGGATTCTAGATGGTTTTCCCCGTAACGTAGCCCAAGCTGTGTTTCTGGATGAACTGCTCACCAAAATAAGCTCGTCCTACGATCGCGTCATTAGCCTAGAAGTCCCAGACGAAGTGTTAGTAGAGCGTCTGCTCAAGCGGCTTCGCAAGGATGACACAGAAGAGGTGATTCGGCACCGTCTAGCTGTCTACCACGAACAAACTGCTCCTCTCATCAGCTTCTACCGCGATCGCCAGCAACTAGTATCAGTGAATGGTAATCAACCGATGGAAGCTGTTACTAATGCTTTGCAAACAGCCGTACAGTCATGATCAATGGCTGTTTCAGTGATTGCTGTCGGCGTAAAGCAGTATTGTAAGTCGTGGGTGGTTGTATAACTTCCAACAGCTCTGTTCTAGATTTGATAGCCTGTTAATGAAGGGTTAATTATCTATACTCGAAATGCAGCATTTCTGGGATAGACAATTAACCTATCTTTGTGTCTGAGAATCTAAAACAATCAAAATTTCTAGGAGAAGTGAATTGTCTAAACAAGACCTGATCGAAATGGAAGGAACTGTTACAGAGTCCTTACCTAATGCTATGTTTCGCGTTGACTTAGATAACGGATTTAACGTCCTGGCTCATATCTCAGGCAAGATTCGCCGCAACTACATCAAAATCCTACCCGGCGATCGCGTCAAAGTGGAGCTGACGCCCTATGACCTCACCAAAGGTCGGATTACTTATCGTCTACGCAATAAGAAGTAAGTGACAGTAACTTCAGTAGAAACTGTCAATTGCTAAGGTAATTTGTTTGACGCAAATTATAGAAATTTGATATAATATCACTTTTGTAGTGCTGCCGAGACAAGGCATGAAAGTTCGAGCATCTGTCCGGAAAATTTGTGAGAAGTGCCGCGTGATTCGCCGTCGCGGTCGGGTGATGGTGATCTGCTCCAATCCAAAGCATAAGCAGCGCCAAGGTTAACTGACCCACCTTACACAGATGCTAACTAGCATCTTCGTTGAAGACCATAGCAGGAAAGCAAATTAGGGAGTAGAAGACGTGGCACGGATTGCCGGGGTAGACCTTCCTCGCGACAAACGCGTTGAGATTGGTCTGACTTATATCTATGGGATTGGGCTAACGCGATCCAAAGAAGTCTTGGCTGCAACAGGTGTGAACCCTGATACGCGGGTCAAAGATCTGAGTGACGCTGACGTTGCTGCCCTCAGAGAAGCCGTAGAAACTAACTACGAAATTGAGGGAGACCTTAGACGCCTAGAGGCAATGAACATCAAGCGGTTGATGGACATTGGCACCTACAGAGGCCGTCGTCATCGTATGGGCTTGCCAGTTCGCGGTCAAAGAACTCGGACCAACGCTCGTACTCGTCGCGGTGGCCGTCGCACTGTTGCAGGTAAAAAGAAAGCACCTAGCAAGAAATAATGACTCCCTGAAGTGCGTCACAACGCACTTCTTCCGATGTCGTAATTCATTCAGTAAGTCAACACTTCAATCCAAGAAACTCATATGGCGCGACAACCGACCAAAAAAACTGGACCACGCAAACAAAAGCGAAATGTGCCCAGTGGTGTGGCTCATATCCAATCAACGTTCAATAACACCATTGTCACTATTACTGACACCGTAGGTGAAGTCATCTCTTGGGCATCTTCAGGATCGAGTGGCTTTAAGGGAGCTAAGAAGGGAACTCCATTTGCAGCTCAAACTGCTGCTGAGAGTGCAGCTCGTCGTGCCACTGACCAAGGAATGCGCCAAATTGAGGTGATGGTAAGTGGCCCTGGAGCTGGACGCGAAACAGCAATTCGCGCTCTCCAAGCTGCTGGATTGGAAATTACTCTGATTCGAGACGTAACTCCAATTCCTCACAATGGTTGCCGCCCACCCAAACGTCGTCGCGTTTAATTTTGATTTGAGTCGCTAAGGAACTTCAGCTCTCAGTTAAGCTGAAGTGTTTTGACTCCGTACTGATGACTGAACATTCGTGCAGAGTTTTGGATTAGGGAGGCTATGCCTTCCGGGGATATGGAGAAGGGAGGTCGCTCCGTGGCGCAGTTTCAGGTTGAATGTGTAGAGTCTAATACTGAAAACGATCAGAGTCAGTACAGCAAGTTTGTTCTGGAGCCACTAGAGCGTGGTCAAGGAACTACAGTTGGGAATGCTCTTAGACGAGTTTTGCTATCTAACTTGGAAGGATCGGCAGTCACAGCTGTTCGTATTGCTGGTGTGAATCATGAATTTGCCACGATTCCTGGAGTGCGGGAAGATGTGCTAGATATTCTGCTCAATATGAAGCAGATTGTTCTAAAGAGTTATTCTTCTCAACCTCAACTGGGTAGGCTGCTAGTTCATGGTCCTGCGACAGTCACAGCTGCTCAATTTGATCTTCCCTCTGAATTAGAGTTGGTAAACCCTGATCAGTATGTTGCCACACTGTCTACAGGGGCAACTCTAGAAATGGAGTTTAGAGCTGAGCGTGGTAAAGGGTACCGGGCTGTTGATCGTGGGCGTGATGAAGCGACTGCGCTAGATTTCCTCCACATTGATGCAGTTTTTATGCCTGTTCGCAAGGTGAACTACAGCGTCGAAGATGCTCGTGTGGGTGGTTCACTGGAAAAAGACCGACTGATCATGGAGGTCTGGACAGATGGCAGCTTAACGCCACAAGAAGCGTTGAGCCAAGCTGCAAATATTCTGGTGGATTTGTTTAATCCTCTGAAGGACATCACCTTTGAGCCAATGGACAAAGATGAGTTTCCAGATGAGGATCCCATTAGTCAAATTCCCATCGAAGAACTACAGCTTTCAGTACGGGCCTACAACTGTCTGAAGCGGGCTCAAATTAATTCTGTTGCAGATTTGCTGGATTACAGCCAGGAAGACTTGCTGGAGATTAAAAACTTCGGTCAAAAATCTGCTGAGGAGGTAATTGAAGCATTGCAACAGCGTTTGGGGATTACCCTGCCACAAGAAAAGTCTGCAAAGACTAGTTAATAGACCGACACTGTCTTCCAGTGTCTCGTTGAATTAAATTTGCAATCAGGCTCTGGAAGCGAAAAGCTGAGGTCTGAAATTAGTTAGGCTGTTTACTTCTTACAGAATGTCATGCGTCACCGTTGTCGTGTTCATCAACTTGGCAAACCTGCCGATCAACGTCGAGCTTTATTGAGAACGCTCGCAACTGAAGTCATCCGCAATGGTCGGATCACTACTACCAAAACTCGGGCCAAAGCTGTCCGCTCTGAGGTTGAGCGTATGATCACCTTGGCAAAGGATGGTTCTTTGGCAGCTCGGCGACAAGCGTTGGGCTATTTGTATGACAAGCAGCTGGTTCATGCGCTGTTTGAGCAAGCAAGTACTCGCTACGGCGATCGCCAGGGTGGTTACACTCGGATTTTGCGTACTGTGTCTCGCCGGGGAGACAACGCCGATATGGCAATCATTGAGTTGACCTAAATTCGGATCATTGATCTCTCATGTCCCCTGCAATGCCTCTGTCATCCGATGTGCTTGATTCTGTTATGGAGCTTCAATCAAGTACATCGCAACGAGTCGCCCTGGTAATTCAGTACCTGGGCACTCATTTTCATGGTTGGCAGAGACAGGCTCGTCATCGCTCTGTGCAGGAAGAGATCGAAAAGGCGCTGGAATCGGTGTTGGGTTACCCGGTCTCTCTGGCTGGTGCAGGCAGAACGGATGCAGGTGTCCATGCAGCGGCTCAAGTCGCTCACTTTGATGCTCCGGGCTCATCCATTCCTGCCTATCGTTGGGCCTCGATTCTTAATTCGCGTTTGCCCAAGGATGTTTTGATCCGTGCTTCAACCTCAGTCGGGGCAGACTGGCACGCTCGGTTTTCAGCGACCTGGCGACGCTATCGCTACACGCTGTATACCGATGCAATTCCTAATCTGTTTGCACAGCCCTTTGCTTGGCACTATTACTACGCTCCCTTAGATGACACTCTCATGCAGGTAGCGCTCGATCCACTAGTAGGGCGGCATCACTTGGCGGCGTTTCACCGAGCAGGGTCGAAGCGGGCCCACTCTTGGGTGGAAGTTCAAGAGGTGTCTTGTCAGCGCCAAGGACCGTTTGTCCATATTGAGATTCAAGCGAGTGGCTTCTTGTATGGCATGGTGCGCTTGCTGGTGGGCCTGTTAGTCCAAGTGGGTCGGGGAATGCGATCGCCAGAGGAATTTACTGAACTTTGGCGAAGTGAGCGTCGAGACCAGGTGAAGTATGCTGCACCGCCGCAAGGACTCTGCCTGTTGAGAGTGGGATATCCAGAACCCCCCTTTCCACCCGATATTTGGTTTAATGCTCAACCCAAACTAGTCTTGCCAGATACGGCTGTTTCAGAACACTGCTTAATTTGAGCCCAATTGTTGCAGACCTGCTGTAGACTCAACCCTCTGTTAAGGATACAAAGACCGCTATGAACAAAACTTATCTTCCTCCTCAGGATGCTTTAGATCGCAAGTGGTATGTCGTAGATGCCACCGATAAGCGCTTAGGCCGACTCGCGAGCGAAGTAGCAATGGTGTTGCGTGGTAAGAACAAGCCGACCTACACCCCTTCTATCGATACTGGCGACTTCGTCATCATTGTAAATGCTGACAAAGTTGCTGTCACAGGTAAAAAGCGAAGCCAAAAGCTGTACCGTCGCCACTCTGGTCGTCCCGGTGGGATGAAAGTAGAAACTTTTGATAAGCTTCAAGCTCGTTTGCCCGAAAGAATTGTCGAGCAAGCAGTAAAAGGCATGTTGCCCAAAAACACTTTGGGCCGCCAGCTGTTTACAAAGCTCAAAGTCTATGCTGGACCGGATCATCCCCATGCAGCCCAGCAGCCTGAAGTACTAGAAATTCAAACCATTCCTGGAGGAGACAAGTAATGCAAGCAACTGAACAAAGCGATCGCGTTGTTTACTGGGGTACAGGCCGCCGTAAATCTTCTGTTGCCCGCGTGCGCCTAGTCCCAGGCAATGGTCAGTTGGTAATCAACGGCAAGCCTGGAGACTTGTACTTACAATTCAATCCAGCCTACCTCTCCATTGCTAAGGCTCCTTTGGAGACTTTGGGCTTGGAAAGCGAATACGACATCCTCGTTAACGCTGAAGGTGGCGGTTTGACAGGTCAAGCGGACTCCATTCGCTTGGGAGTCGCTCGCGCTCTATGCCAGCTCGATCCTGAAAACCGCAAGCCTCTAAAAATTGAAGGCTACCTGACCCGTGATCCCCGCGCTAAAGAGCGGAAGAAATACGGTCTGCGGAAAGCTCGGAAAGCGCCTCAGTTCTCCAAGCGTTAATCATCATCACAGCAATTTTGCTTCAGCAATGTTGTGCATACCTAGCTTCAGCTTTTAGGGAGCGAACCCCGTAGAGCAAAAAGCTAAAATTTATTTAGAGATAGCCAAGTCAGAGAGAAAGAGTCATGCCTAAGTCGGAGATTCATCCTGAGTGGTACCCAGAAGCCAAAGTGTACTGCAATGGGGAAGTAGTGATGACCGTCGGATCCACGAAGCCAGAGTTGCATGTGGATGTTTGGTCTGGGAACCACCCCTTCTACACGGGAACCCAAAAGATTATTGACACCGAGGGTCGCGTGGAGCGCTTCCTCCGGAAGTACGGCATGATGGATGGCCAACAAGCCCAAGACGCAGCTCAGACGAAAAAGAAGTAGATAGGTGGTTGTTTGATTTCGCCCTGGATGAGCTGCTAGGGCGTTTAGCTTCTTTTCAACACCTCTACTTTTGAATAAAGCGAAAGCTGTTCTATGGCTGAAACCTACCTGTTAGACAAACTAAGATCCGTTGAGCAAACCTTTAATGAGTTAACTCGTCGATTAGCCGATCCGGATGTAGCGACTGACCCGAATGAATTTCAACGGGTGGCAAAAGCGCGCTCATCAATGGAAGAGGTGGTCAACACTTATGATGAATGGAAGGCAGCTCAAGAGGAGTTGGTAGGAGCTCGCCAAGTTTTGAAAGAAACAGCGAGTGATCCAGAGTTGCAAGAAATGGCAGCTTTGGAAGTAGAAGAACTAGAGGCCAAGATAGAACAGCTAGAGTACCGCTTGAAGATTCTGTTGCTGCCTCGCGATCCCAACGATGACAAAAATATCATGTTGGAGATTCGGGCTGGAACTGGAGGAGATGAAGCCAGTATTTGGG
>DATNPE010000009.1:0-7231 GCA_036703355.1 Allocoleopsis sp.
TGATGACGCTAATGTCAAATGGAGTCAAGCTTTTGACTTCCATATCCTGAACGATATGGAAAGCAACTCCAGTCAAAGCGGGTACCACTGCTCCCTGCTGGATATTCTGGATGCCAAATTGGGCTAATTGAAGATGGTGATCCGCTAGCCACTGTCGAATCAATAAGCTCATGCCACCTCGGCAACAAGAAATGAGTCTTTTTCAACTTTAGACGGCTCTGTGGAAGTTGGAAGCGCCAACCTCAGCGATCGCCACTGAGTCAGGCTAGTGAGATCAAGTGGCTAGATAAATTAATGATTCGATTTCGGTTACTTCCGGGTCAAAATGCTTAAAGTTAAAGTTAGCCAAGCCTGTCGGGTGACACTTCTACAGCTCGCTCACCTTCCTATCAGACAGGCGTAAAAGTTCATGTACCGTAATATTTCTATGGACTGCTTGAGTTTTGAGTTTAACGATCCGGATACCTGCTTTACAACTAGGGTATTGGATTAGATTGTCTGCTTGCAGGCCAGTCTGACCTGACGTTTGTCGCTCCCCACAAGCTTCTGGATCTTTGTCCACGCACCGCTTAAACTTTGAAGGTTGATAGGTGTCGCCTGGGCTTTTTTTAGCTAATCGCAACAGCCGCAATCATGGCGAGAAGACAGTTCTACCGATTTCGTATTCACCCTGGTCCTCAGTTTCGGCCTTGGCATCGGAGGCAGCAATCTAGCCCGCAGCCTCCTACCGAATTAACAGAGGTTTTAAGTGAACCCACCGGGGATCAGCAAGATAGCACCACTGTAACGAAGGCAGCTTCAGAGGCGATCGCGCAGTCGGTGACAGTGGCTCCTGAGCTTGGTGCAGATAGTTCTGGCGTTGCGAGGGAGATGGCTGCGTCGCCAACCGCTGAGATGTCACCAGCGGAGACATTATCCCCAGAGGCACCTGTATCCCAGCCACACCGCCAGCGGGGTTGGAGTTGGTCTTTGGTCTGGTTGAGCGTGGTGTTGGTTTGTGGTGGTACGGGAGCGATGGCACTAGTATGGATGACCATGCTGCCGCCTCCCCCTAATTGCCAACAAATCTCTCCTTTAGCAGCAGATGCAGAACGGCTCTACTGCGCCCAACAAGCGGCTCAGTCTGGACAACTGAAGTCTTTGCTAGCCAGCGTAGATCTGGTGAAGCATTGGTCTCCAGAGCATCCCCTGTATAGCAGTGCTCAAAGTTCCCTGGCAGATTGGTCGCGCTCCTTACTCGCGATCGCCGAGCAAAAAATTGGGCAGAACCAGCTAGAGGCAGCCGTGGGGATTGCGAAAAAAGTTCCACCAAGCAGCCCCTTGTATGCCGAGGCTCAGGCAGAAATTGCGGCTTGGCAGGAAAATTGGAACCAAGGTGAGAAAATTTATCGGCAGGCTCAGGCTGCGATCAAGGCGCAGAAGTGGCAAGAAGCTTGGAAACAATCGCAAGCACTAGCGAGCTTAACCAATGACCATTGGCAGCAACGAGCCACTCCTCTACGGCAGCAAATTGCGGCGGAAAAATTGGCATGGCAACAGTTGCAGCGGGCGCAGAATTTGGCGCAGGCCAATACACCCGAAGATTTAGCAGCGGCGATCGCATTACTCGCGAAGATCACTCCCAAAACCTATGCGAAGGCTGAAGCCGAAACCGAAAAAGTCAAGTGGAGCCGAGCCTTACTGAAGCTAGCGGCAGCGCAGTTGCAGCAACAGCAGTGGGATAGCGCGATCGCCATTGCCGACAAGGTGCCAAAGGGCGTTCCTGTCATGGCTGAAGCTCAAGATGTGATTCGGCTCAGCCGCGCTTACCAGGCCGCCGCCCTAGGGAAAGTACCAGGCAAACCGCTGCACGAACAACTTTGGAGCTTGGTGACAGCGCTAGAAGTACTCCGACAGATCGAGCCAGGACGGCCTCTCTATAAGACGGCTCAAGCTCAGCGAGAACGTTGGGAAATGCAACGGCAAGATTTGGTGAATTTGCAATTCGCTAATACCTTAGCCAGTTTGGGGCAAGTCCCTGCTTTAAGGTTGGCGATTGACCAAGCCAAGCTCGTGGCTCCCGGTCGGCCCCAACGGGTCCAGGCACAAACTTTCATTGCTCATTGGCAAAAAGAAATTCAGCGGGTGGAAGATCGGCCCTACCTGGCTCAAGCGCAGCAACTAGCGAAGGTGGGCACCGTCAGCAGTTTGCGGGAAGCGATCGCAGCAGCGGGCCAAATTGCCCAAGGGCGAGCGTTACGAATTGAAGCTCAAACGGCGATCGCCAGTTGGAAGCGTCAGATCCAGATAGTTGAGGACAAACCTTTCTTGGATGAAGCCCGGACGTTAGCGCAGCGTGGTGATTTAAACAAAGCCATTGAAGTGGCCGCAAAAATTCGTTCCGGTCGAGCTTTATATTCAGAAGCGCAGGGAGCGATCGACGATTGGGTGGCGCAAATACAAATTGCCGAAGATAGACCCATTCTGAACGATGCCTATTCGCTCGCCAGCCAAGGTAACCTCAGTCAAGCGATTAACGTTGCTTCCCAGATTGGGTATGGTCGCGCGCTGTCTGGGGAAGCTCAAGGGGCGATCGCCAATTGGGCAGCGGAGCGAGATGCCATTATCGCAGCCAGAGAAGCCGAAGCCCGACAAGCTGAAGCCCAGAGCCAACCGCCAGCACCAGAAGTTGCACCTGAAACAGCGCCTGCTGAACCTGCCTATGAGGAGCCTGCGCCTGCGCCTGATGTTTCGACTGAGGCACCGCCGGAGGTGACGGAGCCAGAGCCACCTGTAGAGTAAGTAATAGACAATTTCCTGCTCTGAGACTCCCCAAGTATGCTAGCTTCAGTCTGGGATTTCGCCTGTAGCGGTTAGCAGCCCAATTGTTGCTACGCTCAGGGGAGACCGATCGCCTGTTTGGAGCCTTGGCGCTCGAAGCGCAATGACAGAACCGCTCGTGAAGCTGCTACTGATTGATGATGACTTGGTATTTCGGCTAGGGCTGCGAACCTGGCTGCACCAATTTCCTGACTTGCAAGTTGCTGGAGAAGCCGAAACGGGCACAGCGGCCCTACAGATTTTAGCGGCCTCGGCCACTCCCGCTCTTGACCCGACGATGGTTGGGGAAACGGACTCTGGGGTAACGGGCGTATCATCTGCTGAGGGGTTAGGTCAGGTTCAAGAATCCTCAGATCCCAATCCCTCCCCCATCAATCTGATCCTTTTGAATTGGGATTTGGGTGGTGCCGCTGCATTGGCCAGTCAGGAGCAAGGGGTAGGGCTACAGCTTTGCCAGGTGTTGAAGAACCAATATCCGCAAATTCCGATTCTGCTCTTAAGCGCTTTACAACCTACTGAGGCGATCGCGACAGCACGACAAATCGGTGTAGAGGGATATTGTCCTAAAGGCATCCAAGCGACAGAGATGTTGCAGGCCATTCGGCAGGTGGCAGCAGGTCAAGCGTATTGGCCCGCAAACGCCTCAGCAGTCGTTGCTTCCACGACGGCTACAGATCCAGTTTTGCCGAGCCGCGATCGCTCCATCTCAACTTCGCCAACTTCCACCACTCCTAACCCGCTGATACTGCTGTGGCAAAATCAACGCTTGGCAGGTTTAGAGCAAATTGATGCCGCGTTAGCGAATATAACCGCTCAATTACGCAAACCAGGCTTGCCAGTCTTCGATCGCGCCATCTTAGCGGGTCGGTGGCGGGAACTGCGGGCCGCTCGTTGGGTGGTGAATCGGCTGTTGGCTCCAGCGGTACCTCCTCCAGCCACTCCCCGCGATCGCCCAATCGTGCCTCCAATGGCTCGGTTGGAAGAGGGCGATCGCCAGCGTACTTTAGAGGCAGAGCCTAACTGGGTACGGGCGACCGACTCTGCCTTGACAACCCATCAACCCACGACTTCGCTAGCAGTGGCAGGGCGATCGCTACAGTCTCGTTTGTTCGATCGCACGGTGAGTAAACTGCAATCTCCCCTCCAAAATCTCACTCAGACTCCTCTAGAAATTGACATCCTGCGGGAAGAAAGAAAGCGAGAGTTGCTCTATATTATTCTGCGGAAGTTAGAAGAAACGTTAGATGAATTGCGCTTTGCCCAAATCCAACCCGCACAATTATTAGAAAAACAGACAACTATTCTGCGAGATTTGTGGGTTGCTACTACCACAGATTTTTTTGGTAAATACTATACGTTGCAGCTGGGATCAATGAACTTAGAAGTGGTTCGTGTGTTGCTACAAGATACGCCAACTATACAAAGTGAAATCCTGAATAAAATCTCTCTCAGTTTCGAGCTGTTAGCCTATCTACTCTTTCAAGCACCGCTGATTGTAGATAATGTTCCCTATGCGGCTGAAACGCCAGAAGCTTTAGAGCGGGCAGAATCCTTATTACAAAACTTGCTGGTGCAGGTCGCCAATGCCGTGATGCAACCGCTGCTCAACCACTTCGCCGATGTAGAAGCAATTAAACAAGCGTTTTACGATCGCCGTTTAATTTCGACAAGGGAGATTGAGCGATTTAGAAATAGTTTGTCTTGGAAATATCGCTTGGAGCGCTATGTCGGTGAACCCAAGGCAATTTTTGAAAGCCAATATGAATTATTTGTGTTAGACAGCCGAGGAATTGCTAAAACTCCAATTTATGCTCCCCGAAACCAAGAATTGCGCGACTTGTCAGGACTGCAATTGGTCATGACCTTGGTGTTAGAAACCAGAGATGCGATCGCCCCGCGTTTTCGTTCTGCGATCGCCTTTTTGGGCAGTGGCTTAGTGTATGTGCTGACGGAAGTAGTCGGGCGAGGCATTGGATTGATTGGGCGGGGGATTTTGCAAGGTATCGGCAGTGCTTGGCAGGATACCAAAGTGGGTCGAAGCGATCGCCCAAAACAGTAGTCATCCAGCCTGAGAAGGGTGCGAGTTAGAGTTGCGGCCCTTGAAGCGGTAACTCCACCCGAAAACGAGTTTGCTGCTTGCCACTCTCCACGGTGATATTGCCTCCCAAACGTTCCACCAGCTTTTGCACCAAAGTCAGCCCCAGTCCTGTGCCACCTTCTTTCCAGGGATCATGACTGGAAATACGGTAGAACTGCTCAAAAATGTGAGGCAATTGTTCTAGCGGGATTTCAATGCCTGAGTTGCTCACGGTTAGTTGCATACGATCGGCGACGCTACAGACACTGAGCGTAATTTGAGCTTGTGCGGGGGTGTATTTGCAAGCATTGTTCAGCAACTCCGCCAGAATCCGCTCCAGGCTAGAGAGATCTGTGGTTAAGGACGGTAAATCGGGAGCGATCGCAATTTGCAACTGTTGTTGCCGTTGTTGGGTTCTCGATTGAAAGGGTTCTACTAAGTGAGGCAGCCAAGTTTGGAGTTGAATTGTCTCGGCCACCCAGGTTTGAGAATTGGCTTCTAAGCGTTGGAGATCCAACAGTTCGTTAATTAAGCTAATTTCGCGATCGCATTCCAACTGCAAGATTTGTAAGTAGTGAGCAATTTTTTGGTGTTGACTGGGAGTGTCTGCGGCATTCAGTCCAAGAATTCCTGCTTTTTTCAGAGCCACCTCCAACATGCGAATCGCCATTTTGACGTTGGTAATGGGTGTGCGTAATTCGTGAGACACCGTGTTGAGGAAGTCATCTTTGCGGCGATGAGAGCTTTCGAGTTCCTGAACTTGCTGCTGCAAAGTATTTTGTTGTTGACAAGCAATTTCTAAAGCAACGGTGCGCTCCTGGAGCATCTGTTCTAAACTGACGCCTGCTTCAGACGGTGACTCAATCGGTTTTTGAGGAGGTAGACGCGGAAACCAGTAAATGCCAGCATCAGCTAAAGTGGGTTGTTGCAATAACTGGCGCAATTGTTCCGTGAGATGCTGACCGCTAAGAGGCATGAGTAGGTAGTCCGTAATGCTGAAACGTTGTTCACTCCAAGGCAAACCCTCGCCTGCTTGCGAGCTGAAACCAATCACTGGAGTATATTGCAGACACGCAGCTTGCCGCAGTTGCTGGCTCCAAACTTGGCCTTGTTCCTCAGAAATCTCGGTATCGATCAAAATGAGATCAATCGGCTGATTTTGAGCGAGTTGAATCGCAGCGGCGGGTGCTTCGACGAAATTCAGCTGAAATCCATTCAAAGTTAGCAGTTGACTGACGGCAGCCATCTGTAGCGGGGGCGAGCCAATCACGACAGCGCGCAGTAAGTTGAAGTTATGTTCTAGCTGCTTGACTAAGGCTTTACTAGAGTCTGGCTGAATGGGTTGGGAAGAACAGCCGCATTGCTTTTGGGGTACCTGCTGATGACGCGCACTCAACAATGGTTCGCGATCGCAGGGGCAAGCAGGCACACTGGTCGCGCTGCCAATGGGTGTGGGGATAGGCAGGTAGCAACGGGCACATTCCCCAATTTCGTACTGATGCTCTAGCAGATGCTTAAAAGTGAAAGTATCGCCTTCGAGGCATAGTTGGTAAAAATCCCGTTGCTGCTGTAGCTGTTGCCAGAACAGGAGAAAGTCTCGGTGATATCCGTGATATTGATAGACCAAGCCTTGAAACGACAGGCGATCGTTCAGGGGAGAAATGATAGCTTTCCCACGACTCACATAGTAGGCTACATAGCTAATTAAGGTTTTGAGATCGGTCATGGTGACCTTTAGGTGCGGAATGTAGGGTGAATCACGTGGGCCGTATGCGTTTACATCAGCATAAATCTTCTCTTAACGATGTAGGAATTAACCTTACAAATCCCTACATTTTGAGGTAAAACTTGTTGTTTTTGCTACTCAACTACCGTGATCTTGTGTAGCGACCCATTAGTTCAGCTGCCGCTAAAACATGGCCATTCAGGGCAGCTTCTAATTGAGCTTTGGTGGCACCCGGCGGTAACGATAAAGTGCGATCGAGCGCGTAAAGCCTGAAGAAATAGCGATGGGTGCCGCTGGGAGGGCAGGGACCGCCGTAGCCAAGATTGCCAAAGTCATTTTTACCTTGCGTGCCCCCTTTGATCAAAGTAGCTTGGGGGGCGATTCCTTCCGGTAGCTGGTGAGTTTCGGGGGGCAGATCGTAGGCAACCCAATGCACAAAGATGCCGACAGGAGCATCTGGGTCATCCACAATCAACGCTAAGCTCTCAGTTTCTGCGGGAGGGGCATCCCAACTGAGCGGGGGAGAAAGATTGCCACCATCGCAGGTGTACTTAGATGGAATGAAACTATCGGCCTCAAACGCAGAACTTTCAAGTTTCATGGTTTTC
>DATNPE010000010.1:0-2149 GCA_036703355.1 Allocoleopsis sp.
GGGCTTTAGAGATTGCCCTGTTTCGGACTTTTTGTGTACCGAGCATTTCAGCGCTGCTCGACAAAACCGGAGAGTTTCATACTCGTCCACAAAAGCGCTACGACGACACAGCCTTGATTGTGGCTGAAATTCTCAAGTGGGGGTACGACAGCGATCGCGGGCGAGAAGCCATTCGCCGCATGAATCACATGCACGGACGCTTTCAGATCAGCAACGATGATTTCTTGTACGTGCTCTCCACATTTATTTATGAGCCTGTGCGTTGGCTCGATCGCTTTGGCTGGCGACCGATGTCTCGCAACGAACGTTTGGCCTCTTTCTACTTCTGGCAAGCCGTCGGTCAGCGGATGCAGATCCAGAACATTCCTGACACCTATGAAGCGTTTGAGCACTACAACCTTGAGTACGAGCGCCAGCACTTCCGCTATGCCAAATCCAATCGCTTAGTCGGTGACTCGACCCAAAACTTGCTGCTCAGTTGGTTTCCCAGTTGGTTGCGGCCCTTGGTAAAACCGAGCGTCCACAGCATGTTAGACGAACGCATGATAGCAGCTTATGGATTTGCCACTCCACCTGTTTTCCTACAACAAGCGATCGCCTTTAGCTTGAGATTGCGAGGCCGCATTTTGCGCTGGTCTCCCCCTCGCCAACAGCCCAAGTTCTACACCGATGCTCACCACCGCAGCTACCCCAACGGCTATGATCTGACGCAGCTTGGCCCACCGCACATGCTAGAGTCGCTCAACCACTGCACAAAAACCAAATAGGCTTAGCTTCCCGCTGTTTGCAACGTAGAAGCAGTGGGCGCAGGTTGAGCAATCGGTGGAATTCCTGCTAAATCCAGAATTTGGGGAATCAAGTCTTCTCGACGCACCGCCATCATATGTACACCTTGGCAAAGCTCCCGCGCCAACTTGACTTGCTCTGCCGCGATCGCCATCCCTTCCTGCAACGGATCAGCCGCCCGCTCTAGCCGCTGAATGATTTCCTCAGGAATCGAAACGCCTGGAACATTGCGGTTGATAAATTGAGCATTCTTGGCTGATTTGAGTAGAAAAATCCCTGCCAACACAGGTTTATTACTTCCGACCGCGATCTGCGTCATAAATTTTTCTAGCCGATCAAAGTCGCAAATCAACTGACTTTGAAAGAATTGGGCTCCCGCCTCTATTTTCCGCTCAAAGCGTCGCTGCAAACCAGACCAACTGTTGAGTTGTGGGTCCACCGCTGCCCCCACCAAGAGGTCAGTGGGACCATCAGGCATGGGCTTGTCATTGGCATCAAAGCCTTGATTTAGCTTAGAAATCAGTTGCAACAATCGCACCGCTTCTAAATCAAACACAGGCCGCGCCTCTGGGTGATCGCCTGCCTTCACGGGGTCTCCGGTCAGCGCCAAAATATTGCGAACGCCAAGGGCATGGGCACCCATCAAATCGGCTTGTAAACCAATGCGGTTGCGATCGCGGCAAGCGACCTGACAGATCGGCTCGATGCCATGCTGAAGCAGAATAATTGATGCTGCCAACGAACTCATACGCAGCACAGCCCGACTGCCATCGGTAATATTGACCCCATGCACCCGATCTTTCAGGAGCAGAGCCATTTCTAACATATGAGCAGCGTTACCACCCTTCGGTGGAGCCACTTCAGCCGTGACTAAAAATTCACCCGACTGGATCGCATTGCGGAAGCAAGTGGGAGATGGGAACAGAGATGAATGTAGGGTTGCTAAATTGTTTTGTCCGTGATCCATCACCTGCTTAACCTCACCATCGTCACTTCATCTGGCATTCCGTACTCCTACTAGGCAATGAGCGATCGCGCCTCTCCGTTATCAAGGCAAGGCGTAACCCAACGCTAATTTTGCTTGGTTCAGGGTTTGGTTAGCGATCGCGCTAGCAGCCTCCTGACCTTGACGCAGCACCGATTCCAGATAGCCTTTATCTGCCATGATTTCGTTGTACTTGTCTTGAATCGGTTTCAGGGCGCTAATTGTAGTTTCAGTCAGCAACGGCTTAAACTGTCCCCAACCCATATCCTGACATTCTGCCGCTACTTCAGCTTTGGTCTTACCCGACAACAGCATATAGAGCGTCAGCAAGTTGTTGCACTCAGGTCGCTCTGGGTTGTCAAATTCCAAGCCCCGAAT
>DATNPE010000011.1:0-15447 GCA_036703355.1 Allocoleopsis sp.
TTTATGAGGCCATGCGTTACTCCTTGATGGCAGGAGGCAAGCGCTTGCGCCCAATTTTATGTTTAGCAACTTGCACCTTGCTCGGTGGCACCGCAGATATGGCCATGCCAACGGCTTGCGCCTTGGAAATGGTGCATACCATGTCCTTGATCCATGATGACCTGCCTGCGATGGATAACGACGACTATCGGCGGGGTAAGTTGACCAACCACAAAGTTTACGGTGAAGATATGGCGATTCTGGCAGGCGACGGACTGCTTGCCTATGCCTTTGAGTTTATTGCCACGCAGACTCGCAATGTCCCCGCGGAGCAGGTTCTCAAGGTGATTGCTCGTCTGGGTCGAGCGGTGGGGGCGGCTGGATTAGTGGGAGGCCAAGTCGTGGATCTAGACTCCGAAGGGCGCTCTGATGTCTCCTTGGAAACGCTCAATTTTATTCACAACCATAAGACTGCGGCGTTACTGGAAGCCTCTGTGGTTTCAGGTGCTTTACTAGCAGGAGCATCCGAGGCAGATCTGGAGCGCTTGTCTCGCTACGCCCAAAATATCGGTTTAGCTTTCCAAATCGTCGATGACGTGTTGGATATTACGGCAACACAAGAAGAGTTGGGTAAAACAGCAGGTAAGGATTTGCAAGCTCAAAAAGCCACCTATCCAAGCTTCTGGGGCATTGAAGAATCTAGAAATCAAGCTCAACGTTTGGTGGAAGCGGCTAAGGCCGAGCTGGCTGTTTACGGTGAAAAAGCTCAACCGTTAATGGCGATCGCTGACTTCATTACTGCTCGTACCCACTAAATCTCTTGCCATATTTTGGGTTTTAGATGTTCTATCACCATCCAAAATCCAAAATCTAAAATCCAAAATCTGATCGACGTTCTCTAGCTCAAGCAAACCAACATGCAGGACTTTGCCGACATCCTAGACAACCGGGTGCTGATCGTTGCGCTTGCGTCTTGTCTCATAGCTCAGGTCTTAAAAGTGATCGTTGAACTTGCCAAAAATCGCAAGTTAAATATTCGAGCGCTCGTAGAAACAGGCGGGATGCCTAGTGCCCACTCTGCTTTGGTTTCAGCACTGGCAACTGGCGTCGGGCAAACCGTAGGCTGGTCTACCCCAGAGTTTGCGATCGCTTTGATCTTCGCCATTATTGTGATGTATGACGCGGCTGGTGTACGTCAGGCTGCGGGTAAACAGGCCCGGATCTTGAATCAAATTATTGATGAAGTTCTGCGCGAAGACTACGAGTTCACAGAAGCCCGTCTGAAGGAGTTGCTGGGGCACACGCCTGTACAGGTTTTCGTAGGCTCGGCCTTGGGTGTGGCAATCTCTTGGTTTGCTGTCCCTATGTTGAGCCGAGGGGTTTAGCAGTTGGCTGGGAGCGATCGCGCCTTTTGCGATCGTCACCCTCACCTACTCAGCCGAGATCCTGACGGTCGGTTTGAGCAAAATCACACGACGGCTGTCTACTAGCATGACCCAAAAGCCGCGATCGCTTAAAGTTTGCAGCGTGGCATTCGCAGTCGCTTGGTTGGTGGTATAGCCTGCTAACAAATAAGGTTTTTGCCCATAAGAAACCAAGCCTACATCCTGGCTCAAGAGCTGTCGGACTTGAGCAGCAATTTCTGGTTGATCAAAATAATCCACTAAAACTGCATAACCTGTCCCTAAGGGGCGGGGACTGTAGGCTAAATTATTGGGATTGGGATTTGGTGAATTGGGGCTGGTTGCCTGTGGCTGAACTTCAGCAATGGGCGGTCTAACTGCCTGAGTCTCAGCAGGACGAGCGACGGTCGCTTCCAAGCCGCTCACTTCCTTAAGGTACTGCGCCCAAGCATTGGCAATTCCTAAGCTGCTAAAGCCGCTGACACGGGTCACTACCTGGTTTTGATAATTACAAACCGTTAGCTCAGCTGTGGCGGGTAAAACTCGCTTGAGTTGGGCTTGCTTGTCTGCTGCGGAGCCAGTCACCAAGAGTAAATACTCTGCTGCACTAGGCGGCTGACAGGTTGGATAACGAGTCTGAGCGATCGCTGTACTGCCTCCCATGCCCACTTCCATGACAGCGAGCAGAAGCGAAGGCAGTAGAACAGCAGAATATTGCTTCATGGGCGAGAACAGCTCAAGCATTCCTAACAAAGGGGGTTAAGTAGCCAATGTTGAGTGGAGTTTAGGATACGGATGCTAAAGAAGCAAGCGGATCAGGAATGGAGGCACTAGGCGCTTGAAATTCTCCAGTGAGGACAAACTCTAGACGGAGTTTGAGCCAAGTAATAAATTGAGGATTGGTAGAAATGATTGCGACCGGAGATTGAGGGCACTTTGCTTTCACCGCTGCCAATTCTGGCGCTTCTAGAAAAGCAGGCTGCTTCACTAGCCAAAAATCGACTTCCTTTTCTTGTTCGCGATAATAGCGATTCCGCTCTTCTAGAACTTCATGAAAAGGTTCTTCTTCCAACAAAAAGCGTTGACTGGCCACAAGGTAATAGTATGTTTGCATCTCGAATGATTCCTGTTCTTAAATGACTTGGTTGAAAGTTTCAGGTTGCTGGCTTATAGCTCGCCGCGCATCGCTTGCTTCATCTCCCGCACGGCTCGCTCTAATCCAACCAGTGCCGCTCGGCTGATGATGGTGTGCCCAATATTGAGTTCTTCCATCCCCTCTAAGCAAGCGACTGGGTAAACGTTCCAGTAGGTGAGACCATGCCCAGCATTGACCCGCAGCCCTGCCGCGATCGCCTGCCGACATCCCTCTGCCAAAACCTCTAGCTCTTTGGCTCGGCTCACTTCATCATGAGCTTCGGCATAACGGCCTGTATGTAGCTCAATAAATTTAGCTCCCACGGCTGCGGAAGCTTGAATTTGAGTCGGATCAGCATCGATGAATAAACTGACTGGAATCCCAGCACTTTGTAACTGGGTCACCACCTGCTTCATGCGTTCCTGCTGGCCTGCGATCTCCAAGCCCCCTTCTGTCGTCACCTCTTCCCGACGCTCCGGAACCAGGGTCACATAGTCGGGCTTGATGTCAAGGGCGATCGCCACCATCTCATCCGTTGCCGCCATTTCCAAATTCAAATGAGTCCGTACCGTCTGGCGTAACAGGCGTACGTCCCGATCTTGAATATGCCGTCGATCTTCACGCAAATGCACCGTAATGCCATCTGCTCCAGCTAGCTCTGCTAAAACAGCTGCTGCTACTGGATCTGGCTCTACTGTCCGACGTGCTTGCCGAATCGTGGCAATGTGGTCAATGTTGACGCCAAGCGTAGGCAAACTACCCTTCTCCCCTGCCCAGAACTTCCGTTCTTTATCTTACCTGAAAGGCTGAAAGGCTCACGCGAGCAATCGAGCTTAACCCATTTAAATTGACGATTCTGAGCCTGGGGCTACCTGTAGCTGGTCAATATTTTCTTCCCACTGGCTGCCATTAAAAGGGGTAATCTGGAACTTTGCTGCCACATCACCGTCAAGACAACGTACATTCACATCAAAATCGTTGGGGTGAGAGCGAGGTCGATAGAAGGCATGAATGCCACAAGTACGACAGAACAGATGTTTGGCTGTGCCTGTGTTAAAGGTATAAGTGGTTAATGCCTCAGCCCCAGACAGCAGCGTAAAGTCTTCTGGCGGCACAATCAGATGGAGAAAGCCCTTTTTGCGACAAATGGAGCAGTTACAGTCCACCGCTTCATGCCGAGCCACCTTCACTTGAAAACGAACTGCTCCACAATGGCAACCACCTTCGTAGGTACTAGGTTCCTGCATTGTCAAATTTGACCTGTATAAAATACGGAGAGCCTCAATTTCTTATTCTATTCTCCATAGAAAGTTCGGTATTGGCACGAAGCCAGTTGCTTAAGCTTCCTAGCTATTTTGATAACAGCTTGATCAGCATGGTGATTTGAGCTGCAATTCAACAGGGTTGTGTCCCAAGCAGTAAAACAATTCCCAACTGCTATAACCCGATCGCTGTGTTTTCAGATCTAAATCAAGCGCGAACGAATCAAACATGATGCTGCTGAAAACAGATGTAATGTTTGTTCAAGGGCCAGGACTTATCAGGGATAAATCGTCACATCGAGGAACACTGCCATGCAAATGGAGAAGCAGAAGCAGCAGCAAATTTTAGGTTATTTCATTGAAGAGGCAAAAGAACACCTCGAAACTGTGGAAAGCGGGCTGCTGGATTTGCGCTCTACAGTGGTGGATTCAGAGCGATTGAATGAGCTATTTCGAGCCGCCCACTCTATTAAGGGAGGCGCTGCGATGTTGGGATTTACCAGCATCCACAAGATTGGCCACCGTTTAGAAGACTCTTTTAAGCTGTTGCAAGAACATCCGATCGCGGTGGATCAACAGCTAGAATCTTGTTTTCTGAAAGGCTTTGATGCTCTCAAAGAACTCATTGATTGTCTGCAAGGGCCATTTGGCCTTAGAGATGAGGATGCCGACCAGATTTTACAAGAGTCGGAACCTGCTTTTGTAGAGTTGCAAGACTACTTAAATCGTCTGATTGGCTTAGGTGGCAAACCCTCGACAGCTTCTGCCCAACCTGCTGCTAAAGCGGCTCCAGCCCAAGCTCCATCTGCAAACTCGGACAATAGCTTTACTGCCCAAGTTACGGTTGGGTTGAAGCAGATGCTGCAGTTGTTCAAGCAACAAGACTCGGCTGCCAGTCGCCAGCAATTGCAGAGTCTATGCGATCGCTTGTCGCAACTAGGCAAAGGAGTGAATGCTTGGCAAAACTTAGTCCAAACGGCTCAAGCTGCGATCGCCAATCCTAAAAACTCCTATTCAGTCCTAGCTCCCTTAGTCATTAAAGAGCTGAAAGAAGCCAGTGCTTTGGCCCAAACAGGCCGAGCCGATGAAGTGGCACCGAGTCAGCAGTTGCGCCGACTTGCTGCAACTCCAGAACCTGTCCGCTACGCACCCAAACCCGCCCCTGAGCCAACTTCCACAGCCATGTTTATGGAGCCAAGGCTAACTGCTAAGGCCCTGATTCAGGCTTTCAATAAACAACAACTGGTTGAGATTGCTGAGCTGTTACTGAAAGCTGCTAAGTCCTAAAGCAACTGAACCGAAAAGTTCAACCACTGACACAACAGTTTTATCCTCTTGAGCGATCGCCCAAGAGGTTTTGCTTTTATGGGGGCCGATATACTAGAGATCAAAATAATTATCTATTAGCAACTTTCTATGCTAGTTTCATTACCTCTACTCAGTTTTTTAATCACAAGTTTAATCTTTTTTCATTTCGATCGCGAACAAGAAAAATCATTAAGAGATTCATTTATTAAGGCTTCAATAACATACGGAGTCTCAATTGTAGCTTTAACAGAAATTTTAAGTACCAATCACATCCTAGAAACCAAATCAATTACTATTTTTTGGGGAGTAATCTTAGTCATCAATGCCATAATTGCTCTTGCAATCAACCAGCAAATATTAATGAGATCATTATATTTAAAGGTAAAATTTTGGCGACCTGTCAACTTTGACAACCTAATTTCTGCCTTTGCAGTATTGATGGTTTTAAGTATCACCTTAGCTACTGCTTTAATAGCTGCTCCCAACAACTGGGATGCAATGGCTTATCATCTCCCACGAGTCATGCATTGGCTACAAAATCAGACAGTGGCTCACTACTCAACTAATAACCTACGCCAGATTTCTTTATCTCCCGGAGCAGGGTATCTAGTCGCTCAACTACAGATTTTAGCTGGGAGCGATTGCTTTGCTAATTGCATTCAATGGCTAGCATTTCTAGGCAGTACTTTGGCCATCAGCTTAGTCACTGAAAAGCTGAGCAGAGGAACAGAATGGTTCAGTATGCTGCTATGCATCAGTATGCCGATGGCGATTATGCAAGCTACTACCCCTCAAACTGATCTGCTTCTCACCTATTGGTTGCTCTGTCTGACTTATTTCATCTTTAAATCAAATACTTATCAAGTAATCGACTACTTTTTTATTTCTGCGTCTTTAGGGCTAAGTTTTTTATCTAAGCCAACAGCATTTTTGTTTTCCTTCCCTCTCATAGTTATTTTTATTTTTCGTAGTTTAGCCGAGAGTAAATCTTTGCCCAAAAAGATTATTGTCAATAAAATTATTTTGATTTTTTTGACATTGGCTGGCAGTCTTAGCCTTTCAATCGGAATTTTTTGGAGGAATTATTTATTGTTTAATAGCTTATTGGGTCCAGGCTTTGGCACCAGAAATGAAATCCTAGGTGCACCTCAACTCTTTTCGAACTTATTGAAAAATTTAGCCCTCAACTTACCAATTCCAGGCTTCTGGCAATTTATTAATTTTATTCATCAGTATTTATTACAAGTAGATATTAATGATCCAAGACTGAACTATGTTGCCACTCCTTTAGCTCAAGGAAGTTCATCTATACATTTGGCAATCCCAAAGGTTTTAGCTCCTCATGAAGATTACGTTGGTAATCCCATTCATCTCTTGCTAATAGTTTTGGGTTGGGTCACTTTAGCTTGCAGTTACAAACGCTACCACCGAAGTCCAAAATTATTAAACTTATTGGCTATATCGATTGCTAGCTTAATAGGATTTCTTAGCTTTTGTTTGCTGTTGAAATGGCAAGTTTGGGGCAATCGCTTACTATTACCTCTGTTTGCCTTAAATATTCCTTTAATGACGCATTATCTTCATGTTGCACCACCACGATTGCGTCGGTCATTGATCACGTTGTTAGCGATTCTGGCAATTCTCTATGCCCTCACCCCAATGCGGCATCCTTTCATTGCTCTGCCCACTGGCTCGGACGAGCAATCTGCTTCGATTCTGAGCTTGCCACGATCGCAAGTTTATTTCAGTGGAGTACGCAAAGAGTTAGCAACCCCTTATCAGGCAGCGATCGCCGCTGTCCAACCCTGTCGGTCTGTTGGCTTAGCTTTGGGAGGGGATGACTGGGAATATCCCTTATGGGTATTGATGCGCCAACAAAGCCCATCCCCGTTTCAAATGAAGCATGTCAACGTGATGAATGAATCGCAAGCAACTCCACCAGAGTTTCCAGATGAGCAAATTTGCGCTGTGGTCTCTACCATCCCAACTTATCAACCGAGCTGGAGCATGGAGCAAGAGGTAGTCTGGCAGAAACAGACCCTCTCTCAGGCTCCGTTTGTGGCAGTGTTTATTCGAGAAGCAAGACAAGCCTCATAGCCTAGAAGAACTTGAGAGAGGTGGCTGTGCTCAGTGATTTCCAATCAGTACTATTAGTAAAAGGCAACGGCAGCAAAAAGCTGATTATTGCGTGATGGGAGGGATGAAGTGGCAACAGTAGGGTTTATTGGTACAGGCTTAATGGGTTTGCCAATGGCAGAGCGGTTATTGGCTGCTGGGCTATCCGTCATTGCTTATAACCGTACTTCAACCAAGCTGGAACCCTTAAGACAAGCTGGAGCCGCGATCGCTCAGTCTCCCGTCGAGGTTTTACAGCAAGCAGATTGTGTGTTACTCATGCTGACTGATGCCACTGCAATCCAGACGGTGCTTTTATCGCCAGACGCTCGTGCAGCCTTGGCAGGACGTACAATCATTCAGATGGGTACGATCGCCCCGGCGGAAAGTTGTGCGATCGCGGCAGAAGTTGAGGCAGCAGGAGGCAATTATCTAGAGGCACCTGTATTAGGCAGCATCCCAGAGGCGAAAGCAGGCAACCTCATTGTGATGGTAGGGAGTTCACCAGAACTGTTCCAACGCTGGTTGAGTCTTTTGCAACACCTGGGACCAGAGCCGCAGTTGATCGGTGAGGTGGGGAGTGCAGCGGCTCTCAAGCTAGCACTCAATCAGTTAATTGGCTCTTTAACTACGGCTTTTGCCTTGAGCCTGGGCTTTGTGATGCGGCAAGGCGTAGATGTAGAGGCTTTCATGAACATTTTGCGAGATAGCGCTTTATACGCACCAACATTCGACAAAAAGTTATCCCGCATGGTGGAGCGTAATTATGCCAATCCTAATTTCCCGACAAAGCATTTGCTCAAGGATATGAACTTGTTTCTAGGAGCAGCCGAGTCTGTAGGCTTGAATGTCAGCAGTTTGGAGGGAGTCCGAACAATTTTAGAAACTGCTCAAAAGATGAATTTAGCGGAAGTAGACTATTCAGCTCTATTCTCTGCCGTCAACCCACCGAATTAAAGCTGGAGCGAGTGGGCGATCGTCCCATTCATAGACCGCCATTTCGCCCACTACCTACGCCATCGATCGAACTGATCTTCAGAACAACCGTTGATATAAGCATTGGAAACCCAGCCATTGAGCGAACTGAGCTGTTCTGTGGTTGGGTTTTCAACTGCGACCAGCCTTACCCAGTTACCTTGACGTTTGAGCGCCCTGACGACACGACCCCGATTGAGCTGAGTCAGTACAGAATAACTGCTGCTAGGGCCACTCCGAACATTGACAGCGTTACCAGTAATGAATGAGCAAACTCCTTGAGTCGGGGTAGCTACATCAGTTCGCGCCAAATATCTAGTTACCCTCTCTTCAACCCGTCTCCCATTGGGAAACTCAACCGCGAGTACTGGGTTAGGAATTTGGGAGGTGGGAATTTGCAAGAGATAGGTGTAGCCGTTGTTTCTAAACTCGAAATAACGCAGTTGTCTAGGGTCGTAGTTTCTAGCTTCCAGGTTCAACCCCTGATTGCCAGTCCTTGTACGGCTACGGTAGAAGCGTGGCGCAGTGGGGTCATTTTCTGCTCCACAGATGTAAACGAGGTGATTTTTCGTTTCCGCGTAGGCTAATGTTCCTCCAGTCCCACGACCGCAGGTAACATCTCCCTCAATTTCGCTTAAGTTACCCACAGAGAGCTGGGCGATCGCAGGCACACTCATCAACGTAAAAGTAGAGATTGCAATGGGCAATGCTAGCCCCAAAGCTTTGAATTGATTACGGTTTAACATACATCTAAATATCAGACTTAATTAGTACAGAGAATCTCACAGGCTTCTAGAGCACCAGCAGCAGATTAAGGGATGGAATGATTGTACTGCTGGCGACTCACCGCTTAAATGAGCAATTTACTGAATGCAATTCTTTGTCACTCGATTTGAGAAATTGAGAAGGCTGAGCATTTCAACGCAAACCAGCGATGCACTTTACTATGAAGACAGGATGGGCAACCTAAGTATTAACGCCTCCCGATTATTCCTGTTCATCGATCTTTTTAGTTCAGCCACAAGCCACCTTCGCCCTATGGTTTCTACTTCTTTAAGCCCGCTTCCCGTTGATCAATCTCGGATTCGGCCAGCTATTCAGGCGTTGCACCCCCAACTCGTTGAATGGCGGAGACGACTGCATCAGCGACCCGAACTAGGCTTTCGCGAGAAACTGACCGCAGAATTTGTCGCCCAAAAACTCGCTGAATGGGGCATTGAACATCAAACCGGAATTGCCCAAACTGGAATCGTCGCCACGATCGCAGGCACCAAGCCAACCTCAGAAATAATCCAAAATCCAAAATCCAAAATCCAAAATCCAAAAGTCTTGGCCATCCGGGCCGATATGGATGCCCTGCCGATCCAAGAAGAAAACGAAGTGCCCTACCGATCGCAACACGATGGCTTGATGCACGCCTGTGGTCACGATGGACATACCGCGATCGCCCTTGGTACTGCTTACTATCTCTCCCAGCATCGAGACAGCTTTGCGGGCACGGTGAAAATTATTTTCCAACCTGCCGAGGAAGGACCGGGTGGCGCACAACCGATGATTGAGGCAGGAGTTCTACAAAACCCTGCAGTTGATGCGATCATCGGGCTGCATTTGTGGAATAACTTGCCCTTAGGGACCGTCGGCGTGAGAACAGGGGCGCTGATGGCAGCTGTAGAACTCTTTCGCTGCACGATTCACGGTAGAGGCGGACATGGAGCCATTCCGCACCAAACCGTCGATTCCATTGTGGTTAGTGCTCAAATTGTGAATGCTCTGCAAACCATTGTGGCCCGCAACGTCAACCCGATTGATTCCGCAGTTGTCACCGTCGGAGAACTCCATGCAGGCACAGCCACCAACGTGATCGCAGCTTCAGCGAGGATGAGCGGCACGGTTCGTTATTTTAATCCAGCGTTAGCAGGCTTTTTCCAGCAGCGGATTGAGCAGATTATTGCAGGAATTTGCCAAAGCCACGGAGCCACTTACGAGTTGGAATACCAATCTTTCTACCCACCTGTAATTAATGATGGGGCGATCGCCGATCTGGTTCGTTCTGTGGCAGAGAATGTGGTGGAGGCAGAGGTGGGCATTGTCCCAGAATGCCAAACCATGGGTGGTGAGGATATGTCTTTCTTCCTACAACAAGTGCCCGGTTGCTACTTCTTCCTCGGCTCCGCCAACATCCACAAAGGCTTAGCCTACCCCCACCACCATCCCCGCTTCGACTTTGACGAAACCGCCCTGGGTATGGGCGTAGAAATTTTTGCCCGATGCGTTGAAAAGTTTTGTGCTTGAGACTGTGTTAACTGAGAACCATCTAAACTCACCCCACCTACGGCACCCCTCTCCTCAAAGGAGAGGGGATGGGGGAGAGGTGATTTTACAGGTGCGCCATGACTTATTTAGCCAGTACTGACCCACAATCTCCACCCATTGTCTACCCCAGTTCTGATGGTGAACCTGTGGCTGAAACCTATGTGCATTTCTACGCCCTGCTGGTCACCTTGGAAGTACTACGACAATATTTGACCGGGCGGCAAGCCACCGTTCTCGCCAATCAGTTTCTCTACTACGCTCAGGGCTTTCCCAAATTGCGAGTCGCCCCAGACGTGATGGTGATTTTTGATGTGGCTCCAGGTGGGCGGGACAATTACAAAATTTGGGAAGAAGGACAGGTGCCCTCGGTGATTTTTGAATTAACCTCCGAAGGCACCCGCGAACAAGACAAAATTTTCAAAAAAACGCTGTACGAGCAGCTAGGTGTGCAAGAGTACTGGCTGTTTGACCCTAAAGGGGAATGGATAGAAGGTCAGCTTCAGGGCTATCGCCTCCGAGGAGACCTCTACGAACCCATTACAGATGGTCGCAGCGAACCTTTGCAACTGCGCTTACAACCAGAAGGCGAACTGCTGACGTTTTACCGCGAAGACACAGGCGAAAAACTGTTAGCCCCTGAAGAACTGGCCCAAGCCTTGGAGCAATCTCAAGCTCAAATAGAAGCAGAAAGACTGAAGGCAGAGCAAGAACGCCAACGAGCCGATCGCCTAGCCGCTCAGTTACGAGCACTTGGTGTAGAACCCGAAGCCGAATAACTTAGCGCTTATAGTCCAACGGATCAACCGCTAGCAACAGGGCTTCCTTGGTTTTAGGAATTAACAAATAGACACGGCGATCGCCCACGACCAAATCCGTAGAGCCAAAGTCTGTCGCATCTGCCACGCCTTGAGCCAACCAATCATGCGCCTCGTTCCAATCAGGCAGCATCACCTGCAAAAACTCTTCCATGTAGTTGAGGGTTTGCGGCGTTCTTTTCTTCGTCAACGGCTTATGAACCACTAAAACCGCATTCTTTACCACTTCTTTCGGTGTCACATTCAGGCGTACCGTCGCCACCCCATCCTTGGATTTAGCTACAAAAGCAGTCTCAGTTTTAGGCTCCAGCTTGAATCCCAGTTGCTCAAAATTCCCTTGCAAAGAAACTAGCGTCACCCCCAAGTTGGAATTAGCAGCCCAAGCTGCACCGGGCATCCAGAGTGTAATTGCTACTAACAAGGCTAACCCCATGGCGATCGCCCCTCGACTGATCCGCGCGATCGCCTGACTAAAACGATTTGCTAAGCGTGAATTGAAACTCTTGAACATGACTAACAAAATTTAGTGAGAGTATATTCTATTGTCTCACTGTTACATAAATTTACAGATACAATCATGCCTGTCTATTTCTATGACGTTCATGAAAATCCCTACGGTTGTTTCACAAACTTCTCACGAGACGGTTTCGAGCTAGATGGTGATTGGTGGCCGACGAGCGAACACTATTTCCAAGCACAAAAATTTGTCGGCACACCTCATGCAGAACAAATTCGCAAGCTGCCTACCCCGAGAGATGCCTTCAATACCGCTCAGAGCCTCAAACATTTAGTGCGTCCAGATTGGCTAAAAGTTAGAGACGATGTGATGCGTAAAGCTGTCCTTCGTAAATTTGAATTCAATCCTGGAATTAAAGCTGTTCTACTCGCGACTGGCGATGCTTTGTTAGTCGAAAACTCACCTATAGACAACTATTGGGGTTGCGGTGCGGACGGTAAAGGCCAAAATCGATTAGGGCAAATTTTAATGGAAGTACGCGCTCAATTACGTCAGACAAGTTGAAGCAGCGACCGCTAATTTCTGCTTACGTTGGGTAAGACATCCTCCCTAAGAGCGAAGCTCAGCTCTACGTTACAATAAGGGACTAACTCTTTAGTGCACTAAGTACTGAACGTCAGCATGAGCAAAGGCACACTCTTCGATAAAGTCTGGGATTTACATACCGTTAGAATCCTCCCCTCAGGCCAAACACAACTGTTTATTGGTCTGCATCTGATTCACGAAGTCACCAGCCCTCAAGCCTTTGCCATGCTGCGCGATCGCGGCCTGAAAGTGCTGTTTCCAGAGCGCACCGTGGCGACCGTAGACCACATTGTGCCCACCGATAACCAAGCTCGTCCTTTTGCTGACAGTTTGGCGGAAGAAATGATGCAAGCCCTAGAGCACAACTGTGCTGAGCATGGGATTCGCTTCTATAACATCGGCTGTGGTAGCCAGGGGATTGTGCATATCATCGCCCCAGAACAAGGCCTGACCCAACCGGGGATGACGATCGCCTGTGGAGACAGCCATACTTCTACCCACGGAGCCTTTGGCGCGATCGCCTTTGGCATTGGGACTAGCCAAGTCCGCGATGTTTTGGCCTCCCAAACTCTGGCCCTCGCCAAACTCAAAGTTCGCAAAGTTGAAGTCAATGGCACCCTGAAGCCTGGAGTTTACGCCAAAGATGTGGTGCTCCACATCATTCGGAAACTGGGTGTTAAGGGTGGTGTCGGTTACGCCTATGAGTTTGCGGGTACCACATTTGAGCAGATGAGCATGGAAGAACGCATGACCGTCTGCAACATGGCGATCGAGGGAGGTGCTCGTTGCGGCTACGTCAACCCCGATGAAGTCACGTTTGAATACTTGAAGGGTCGCGATTTTGCTCCCAAAGGCGAGGAATGGGACAAAGCTGTGGCTTGGTGGCAGAGCCTCCGCAGTGATGCCGATGCTGAATACGACGATGTGGTCGTCTTCGATGCGGCTGACATCGCCCCTACCATCACTTGGGGCATCACCCCTGGTCAAGGAATTGCGATCAATGAACTGATTCCCACCCCTGACACGCTACCTGCTGACGAACAACCGATCGCGGCAGAAGCCTACCGTTATATGGATTTGCAGCCAGGTCAGCCGATTCAAGGTACCAAAGTGGATGTGTGCTTTGTCGGTAGCTGCACCAACGGTCGGATCAGTGATCTGCGCGAGGCCGCCAAATTTGCCCAGGGGCGACGAGTGGCAGAGGGAGTCAAAGCGTTCATTGTTCCTGGCTCGGAGCGAGTGAAGCAACAGGCGGAAGCCGAGGGTCTAGATAAGATTTTTGTAGCCGCAGGTTTTGAGTGGCGAGAACCTGGTTGTTCGATGTGCCTTGCCATGAACCCAGACAAACTCGAAGGCCGCCAGCTTAGCGCTTCTTCCTCCAACCGCAACTTCAAAGGTCGCCAAGGTTCGGCTTCGGGTCGCACTCTCTTGATGAGTCCCGCAATGGTGGTTGCCGCCGCAGTCACAGGTAAAGTCTCAGATGTTCGCGAATTGATTTAGGGGAGCGTGTCATGAATAGCGAAGTTAAGGCAGTAGTAGGGCGGGGCGTTCCCCTCGTCGGCAATGATATTGACACCGATCGCATTATTCCAGCTCGGTTTTTGCGCTGTGTCACCTTTGATGGTCTCGGCGAACAAGTCTTCGCTGACGATCGCGCCCAAGCTCCAGGGCAACATCCCTTTGATCAACCCCAATACCAGGGAGCCAAAATTCTGGTCGTCAATGGCAATTTCGGTTGTGGTTCCTCCCGCGAACATGCTCCTCAAGCGATCGCCAAATGGGGTATCCAAGCGATCGTGGGTGAAAGCTTTGCGGAGATTTTCTTTGGCAACTGTGTGGCTTTAGGCATCCCTTGTGTGATGGCAGCTCCAGAAGATGCGAAACGCTTACAAGAGGCGATCGCTGCTAATCCTCAGGCAGAAGTCAAAGTTGACTTAGAAGCCATGCAGGTACAGTGTGGTGATCTAACTATCCCTGTAACGATGGGGAATGGACCTCGGCAGATGTTCACCAGTGGCACTTGGGACGCTTGTGGTCAATTAGTTGCCCAAGCACCACAAATTCAGGCAACTGCTGCCAAGCTGCCTTACGTTTCCTGGTCAAAAACGGCTTAAACCTCCAATAAAAAACCTCTACCTGCCTACGGCCCCCCTCTCCTTCGAGGAGAGGGGTTGGGGGTGAGGTCTAGACTTAATTTTGCTTCTCAACTCCAGGTTAGTAAGCGTCCTGAAGTTCGTAGAAGTCGGGCGAGATGTAGTCTTTGCGGAGGGGCCAACCCACCCAATCTTCTGGCATTAACAAGCGCTTCAAGTCGGGGTGTCCTTCATAGACAATGCCGAACATGTCGAATGACTCCCGCTCTTGCCAATCGGCAGTCTTCCAAATCCAATAAACAGAGGGAACTCTGGGATCTTCGCGAGGCAGGAAGACTTTGATTCTCACTTCATCTGGGCGATCGCTGTAGTCACTCACTTTAGTCAGATCATAGAAGCTGACCAACTCTTGCCCAGGACCCGAATCATACCCACCTTGGCAGCGCAGGTAGTTGAAGCCATAGGCATAGAGAGCAGTCGCGATCGGGATGAGAAAATCGCGATCGACCTTCAACATTTCTACGCCAGAGTGATCGGGGCCTAGAGACTCATGCTCAAACCCATTCTCACTCAGCCATTTGGAGATTTTGCCTGCTTCGACAATTGGAGCTTGAGCAGCTTGCTCTGCTTCATTAGCAGGGGATTTAGATTCTTCAGCCACGACGAATTTCCTCCTTCTCTGCGGCTTTCAAAGCGGGTGGAACAGGTAAACCCATTGCTTCTGTGAGTTCCTTCGGTGGTGCTTGGCGAGTCGGAACTTCTAGATAAGCACCTGTGGTAATAGCAGGCACCTGCTTCATTTTGTGAGGAATGCTGTAATAGCGATGGGTTTGGCCTTGCTTTGCTCGCTCTTGCATCGAGTCATTGGCGATTTTCTTTCTCAGCTTGATAATCGCGTCGATGATTGCTTCAGGGCGAGGGGGGCAACCGGGTAGATAGACATCAACCGGAATCAGCTTATCCACACCGCGCACTGTGGTTGGCGAGTCTACGGTGAACATGCCGCC
>DATNPE010000012.1:0-3104 GCA_036703355.1 Allocoleopsis sp.
TTGCCCCTCGATACCCGACAAGCTTTACCCACCGCTTCCTTAGATGCTGTGAAAGAAACTTGGGGTTTTCAAGATGCGGCCAAAATTGACCCCAAAGCTTTACGAGCGGTTTTAGCTGATTTTCAAAACGGGGATCTGGCTAACATTCGTCGGGCCTTGGGATACACGACGCTTTTTCAGCCCAAAAAGTCAGTCACCAGGGCCGAAGCCGCAGCGACTCTCTGGTACTTTGGCTCCCAAGGAGAAGGGGTATCAGCTTTGGAGTTGTTGCAAAATCAGTCGGGAGTGACCGCATCGCCTAGCCCCGTGGGCCCCTAAATAAGGTGCCGCCGCGATCGCCCTGCTTGGTCAGCGCTGTCAACCAGGCAACGCCCTTGCCGTTCCATAAATCTGCCTAAAACTCGTTTGGTTGATCCCTAGAATTGCCTAGAATGAGGCCAGAACTCTATTAGAAGAGGCATTTGCTGAAATATGCCCAAAACTGTCGCGGACGTCATGAGCCGCAATCCCATCACAGTAAAGCCTGAAACTCCACTTCAAGAGGTTGTTCAGATTTTGGCGGAGCGGCGAATCAGCGGCCTTCCCGTGGTGGATGGATCTGGAAAGTTGATCGGTGTGGTATCTGAAACTGACTTGATGTGGCAAGAAACCGGAGCCACTCCTCCTGCCTACATCATGCTTCTGGACAGCGTGATTTATCTAGAAAATCCAGCTCGCTATGAGCGCGATTTGCATAAAGCGCTGGGGCAAACGGTGGGAGAGGTGATGAGTCGTGATCCGGTGACGACCCATCCTGACCAACCCCTGCAAGAAGCAGCCCGTCTAATGCACGAACGCAGTATCCATCGCTTGCCTGTTTTAGATGGCAGTGGTCAGGTGGTTGGGATTCTAACGCGGGGTGATATTGTTCGAGCCATGGCTGCTCAAGCAGATTAACAAAGCTGATTGATTGAAAATCTTGGCAAATCAGACACTCAGTGTCGAGACTGCCATTTCCATAGCAAAAGCGAGATTAATTAACATGACTGTGACTCCTGAATCTGTGCAAGCCCTACTGCACTCAGAGGACTTCGGCGATCGCCTACGCGGAGTGAATCAACTGCGCCAATTAGAGCCTGCTACCGCCTTTACCCTCATTCAAACGGCGATTGCTGATAGTAGTGCTAGAGTGCGTTACGCTGCCGTGAGCCAGCTTGCCTCTTTAGGTCATCATGACTTAACCCAAACTGCGGCCATTTTGCGCGATCGCTTACACAACGACCCCGAACCTGACGTGCAAGCGGCGGCAGCTGACTCTTTAGGAGCCTTAAAATTACAGGATGCTCTGGAAGATCTACAGCAACTTTATCAACAAACCCCAGAGTGGTTAGTCAAGTTCAGTATTATTGCCGCACTCGGAGAACTCGGTGATCCCCGTGCTTTTGGTTTGTTGGAATCCGCCTTGGCTTCTGATAATGATCTCGTAGAAATGGCTGCGATCGGTTCACTGGGAGAACTGGGTGATCCCCGCGCCATTCCTTTGTTAGTGTCCTATGCCTCCCACCCAGACTGGCAATTGCGTCATCGCTTGGTGCAAGCACTAGGGCGCTTGGGAGGAACAGAAGCCCAGGCGGCCTTAGCAACGTTGGCTCAAGATGAAGTGCCTCAGGTCGCTCAAGAAGCGCAACAAACTTTGCAATCTGTCTAGTGTGTCAAGTTGGCACGAAGCCAGTATGTGTTTTCTCTAAAGTTCAGCCTGGAGAAACCAACGATCGCTAAGCTGTGTCCATACTGGTTGGTTGAGGCAATCAGCTTCTGACTGTGCCTCAACTCAATCTCAGAAATATGACATGAAGTGACCCACTCTACCGCGTAGGGTGGGTTTTGTGTTGAGAGACTATACGTGAAAATATCAGTATTATCACTAGTGAAAGTTTGCTCTGATTTTACTCTGTCCAAACAAGATATGAAGGGACTCATTAAAATCCCAGCCCTGGAAACGTCTGTAAATGAAGAGTAGGTAAAGATTGCTCCTCTACGATAGTACTTCCCACAAGCCGCGTATAGAGTAGTTACGGCAGGGTCAAGTAAAAGATAGTCCCTTTCAGGCAAGTAGCCGTTTTAACACTTAGCTTTCAGTAGCTGATTCTGTTGGAACTTCAGTGTAGTTCTTGGTTTGAATTATGCGATCGCTACCATAACCTGGCTGGACAAGGGGTGAGTTCCTACACCCAATGGTATGACTCAGCTCTTAAGCAGGCCCCAGGCCGTTCTGCTCTTCGCATCTACCGCCCCACCAGATGCACCTACGTCTGTGGTTCCCTAAGCCTGACTTCATGAATCCAGCCTGCCCCATCTGTGATCTCACAAGTTTCAAAGGCAGTTGTTTTCTTCGTTTTAGAGCGGCCCTTGCCAACGTCACGCATTACTTACGGAGACTTGACATGAATTTTCGCAAACCTTTAGTAGCGGCGGCTGCTATCTCTGCTCTGATGAGCGTTGCTGCACCTGCACAAGCTTTTAGCTTCCTCGGTGCTACCTCTAATGCCGATGGTAGCTTCTCCTTTGCTAGTGACACCAAAGTCAAATTTGATTTCTTTGCGTCTCACGGTGCATATCAATCGAAGTTTGGTGTTTACAGCGCAGCAAAAGATAGTGCACTTCTAGAAACGCTATTTACAGAAGTGCAAGCTCGTGATGCAGGCAGTGGTAACCACAATGATTCCAAGGCAACCTGCCCTGTCTCAGTCCAGCCTTGCAACACTAGCTATAAGTTCTTGGCTAACGTGAAGTATTTCTTCGGTTTGACAGCTAAAGAAGGAGCTGTTGAAAAGAAAACCGTCTTCACAGATCCAACCGAGAAATCTTTCAATTTTGTTAGTGGTAGTGAGACCTTTGACTACTACACAAACTTTAAGAACAACTTGGGCGATCGCACCAAGCAAACTCTGACTGCTGCACCAGGGACAACCCTGATTGCTGTCAATGACTCTTGGAAGGGAGACAGAGACTACAACGACTTTATCGTGAAGGCAGAAGCTGTACCCGAACCAGGCACCATTGCTGCATTGTTAGGGGTGGGTGCACTTGGTTTCGTCAGCCGTCGTCGTAAGGCAAATCAAGCT
>DATNPE010000013.1:0-3305 GCA_036703355.1 Allocoleopsis sp.
CATTCAAAAGGCGATCGAGTTCGAAATTGAGCGGCAAATTCAAGCCCTAGAAACCGGAGAGCGAATTGTTCAAGAAACGCGCCTTTGGGAAGAAGGCTCGCAGCGCACTATCAGTATGCGGGTCAAGGAAGGCTCCAGCGATTACCGCTACTTCCCTGAACCTGATCTGACTCCGATTCGAGTTGCCACTGAACAGCTAGAGCAATGGCAATCGGAACTGCCCGAACTGCCTGCCCAAAAGCGACATCGCTACGAAAGCGAATTAGGATTGTCTGCTTACGACGCGCGAGTCCTTACTGACGATCGCAGCGTGGCTGATTATTTTGAAGCCGCGATCGCAGCGGGAGCCAGCGCCAAACCTGCGGCTAACTGGATCATGGGTGACATTGCGGCTTACCTCAATGCCAACAAGCTCAGTATTGCTGAAATCGCTCTGAAACCAGAAGCCCTGGCAGAATTGGTCAAGTTGATCGAAGACAACACCATCAGCAACAACGCTGGGAAGGAAATTCTGCCTGACCTGCTCGCTAATGGTGGCTCTCCTGCCAAGATTGTGGAGGAGCGGGGCTTAGCTCAACTTTCTGACCCTGATGCGATCGCCGCCATCATCGATGAAGTGATCGCCGCTAATCCCAAAGAGCTAGAGCAGTACCGGGGTGGTAAAACCAAGCTCCTAGGCTTCTTTGTCGGCCAAGTCCTGAAGAAGACCAGTGGACGAGCTAACCCCAAACTGACCAACCAGTTGCTCGCTCAAAAGCTCAATTCATAATTCTCTGTTCAATGGAACTCGCCAGGGGAAATCCACGTCGGATTAGACCCTGGCATTTTTTTGCATAAAATTTTGATGAGGGGTGATACCCCACACCCCCTTAATGGCATAATGTGATAAGTAGATGCACCCTGATGGCGGGGAGAGTCGCTACAGGCTCTCCCTTTTTCTTATGCAGATTAGCCGTTTAATCGGGATGCCCTGAATTTTGCCCCATAACAGACAAATTCTGCACCCGCTAAATGTAGTGAAGTGGTAGCGGCCAGTTGATATAATCCCCTTTCAAGCATTGCAGTGGTGGGAGGAGGAACCATGTCAGATTGGCGCAAGATTCCTGGTGGAGTGACCGCTCCAAGAGGATACCGAGCAGCAGGAATTGCCGCTGGCTTGAAACCCTCCGGGTTGCCTGACCTAGCTTTGATTTTGTCAGACGTAGAGGCGATCGCAGCGGGCGTGTTTACCACCAGCCAAGTTCGGGCGGCCTGTGTAGACTATTGTCGAGAACGCTTACAAGCCAAGGGCAGCGCCCAAGCCATTCTTTGTAATGCGGGTCAGGCCAATGCTGCCACGGGTTCCCAAGGCTGGATTGACGCGATCGAAAGTGCTCAAAGTTTAGCCCAAGCTCTGAATATTTCTTCCGATGCGATTTTGTTGGCCTCAACGGGTGTGATTGGTCAACGTATCCCCATGTCCGCCTTAAAAAATGCTATTCCTCAGCTTGTGGCTGCTGCTTCCGACCAAGGCTCAGATCATGCGGCCCAGGCGATCGTCACTACTGACCTGGTAATTAAATCGATCGCCCTAGAAACCACTCTCCATGGTCGTCCGGTGCGGATTGGGGGCATTGCCAAAGGCTCAGGCATGATCCACCCCAACATGGCGACAATGTTGGCGTTTGTGACCTGTGATGCCGCCGTTTCTCCCCACCTCTGGCAAGACATGCTCAGTCGCGCCGCCGATCGCAGCTTCAACCAAATCACCGTAGACGGTGACACCAGCACCAACGACACCCTCTTAGCTCTGGCAAATGGTCAGTCCCGTACCCCTGCCATCACCGAACCTGGTCCTGATGCTGACAAGCTAGAAGCCATGTTGACCGAGGTTTGTGCTTATCTGGCAAAGGCGATCGCTCGTGATGGTGAAGGAGCCACTTGCTTAATCGAAGTTCAAGTCTCCGGTGCCCCAGATGACAGCTCAGCTCGGCAAATTGCTCGCACGATCGCGGGTTCTTCTTTGGTGAAGTCAGCAATTTTCGGCCATGATCCTAACTGGGGCCGTATTGCAGCGGCGGCAGGTCGAGCAGGAGTATCCTTTGGTCAAGAAAATCTGCAAATTAAGCTGGGTGATTTTCTCTTGATGGATCAAGGCCAACCGCTAAAGTTCGATCGCGCGGCGGCCAGTGCTTATCTCAAGCAAGCCACAGCCAAAAGCGTGCTACCTCCCGATATGGTCAGCACCCAGCAGAGCAATGACTTGATGGTGATGAAGAATGGCGAGTTGGTAGCCTTCCCCCGCATGGATACCAGCGAAACCCAAGCTCCTAATGTGGTTACTATTTCTGTCAGCATTGGTAGTGAGTCTGGCTCTGGCACTGCCTGGGGTTGCGACCTTAGCTACGACTACGTCAAGATCAACGCCGAGTACACTACCTGACCTCTAATTTTGGAGTTAGTTGTTAGCATGGTTGGCTCTGACCTCCAGCTTTTGCACCATGACTTCTGACTCCAGCAAGAACATCACCAAGTACGAATCTTACAAGTACGCCTTTGAACGCCTTCAGGAAGCTCTTGAAAAGGAGTTTTTTCTAGAAGCAGTCATGATTGCTGAGAGCATTGTTGCCGATCGCTTGCTGAGCTATTTGACTCTAAAGTTGCAAGAAGCGGAATCTGACAAGACGCTCAATCCTAGAGCTGCTCTAAAACACTTGATTGACCAATGGGCAAAGCTGGATGGCATTGTTATTTACAAAGAGCGACAAAACCTAATCAGTGATATTGATCAGTGGAGGGGCGATCGCAATGAATGTGCTCATGGCTTGGTCAAATCAAACCCTGGTGATCCCACAAAACCCGTGGAGGAGTTTCGTAACAAAGCCCGCGATTGCGCCTTACAAGGTAAGCAGCTTGCTCGTGACCTTTGTAGCTGGACACAAAGCCAAAAGAGCAAAATCAGAAAGTCTGCTTGAAGATTTTGATGGGCTAATCCCAACATTAGTTTTGCTGGATTAACTATGAGTGTCTACGAACTCCTAAGGTCTAAACGCGAGGAAATTCTACGGACTGCGGCTAAGTATGGTGCTTCCAATATTCGCATCTTTGGCTCCGTTGCCAGAGGAGAAGCTGATGCTGAAAGTGTAGATTTTCTAGTCAATTTGGAGCCAGGACGTAGCTTGCTCGATCCTGCGGCCCTTTTACTTGAACTGGAAAACTTGCTTGGCTGCAAAGTGGATGTTGCGACTGAGCGAGGACTAAAAGCAAGAATTCGCGATCGTGTTTTGCAAGAAGCTGTTCCCCTATGAGAGATGATTCGGAGCGGC
>DATNPE010000014.1:0-2349 GCA_036703355.1 Allocoleopsis sp.
AGAACTGGGCAGGTAGAAGCCAAAACCGTATTCGTGAGTAAATTATCTGCTAAGCCGTAAACCAACTTGGCTAAAGTGTTAGCGGTGAGGGGAGCCAACAGCAACACGTCAGCCCATTCCCCCAACTCAATATGCAGCGGACGACCGTTTACAGGCTGCCAAAAATCTTGATCGGTATAGGCAGGATGACGAGACAGCGTGGCAAATGTCAGGGGGCTAACAAATGCCTGCGCCGATTGCGTCAGAATCACTTTGACTTCTGCACCCGCTTTAGCGAGGTTGGAAACTACCTCACAAATTTTGTAAGCAGCAATGCCCCCACTGATACCAATTAAGACCCGTTTACCTTTGAGCATGAATTAATTTTGGATTTTGGATTAAGGCTGGAGTAGGACTGTTTTGCCAAAAAATTCAGCACCTCAATCACTCTAATTTTTGAGAAAACCAAGTTGAGTTTGCATCTAAAGTTCCTCTAATCCAAAATCGCAAATCTAAAATCCCTTAGGCTTCGTCGTAGGCTTCTAAGTCCAGTAGGTGCATATAGGGTTCAATCAGTTCCGGACGTTGAAAGGCGATCGCCCGTAGGAGATGCCAGTCATTCAACCCATCGAACGGATTGGTGTAGTTGTCCAGCTCTAGACGCGCGGCCAAATCTGCGACATCAGATTCGGTCAATGCTTCGATTTGTCGGCTCGAAATACTCAACGTGGTCATGGCTTGCCCCTCCCGTCAGCAGCACCAGCATGTAGTAGATTCGCTTAATCCAACTACCCCTCTATACTACTGAGTTCAATCGGTTTCCCCGTCAAACTTTATAAGAAGTTTTCGCACGATTTTGTGACAGGACTTGAAGCACAAATGTCCGCATCAGCTGCAACACTTCGGGGCGAATATCATGCCCCATCTGAAATTCTTGATACTGCACTGATACTCCTAAGGCCACCAGCCGATCTCTGGCATCTCGTGCGGCACTGAGAGGCACGACGTTATCTTCTAAACCATGCGCCATGAATACAGGCGGAAAGGCATCATTGTTTGATTGGGCGGATTGATGCCAATAACCACTCAAAGAAACCAAACCTGCTAGCGGTAAGTTTAAACCCACGTCCAGCGTCATGGCACCGCCTTGAGAGAAACCGCCCAAAACCGTTCGTGACAATGGTACACCTGTCTTTCCTTCTAGAGATAAGAGCCATTCGGTGAGGAGCTGGCGGCTTTCTTCCAGACCAGTCCCGGCGGCAACTGGAAAGGTGGGGGTTTGCCCAAAGCTGTACCACATGCGTCCATAGGGTGGGTTGTAGGGATGAGGCAATGGCCCGTCGGGACAGAGAAATTGATAATTTGGCAAATTCAGTAGGGGCAGTAAAGATGCTACATCTTGAGCATTTGCACCCCATCCGTGTAAAACCACGATCAGTCCTTCGGGAGCTTGTCCTGTCGCGGGTGGAATCGAAACGGCCTGTAGACTCAAAGCGGCTCCTTCTAAGATTACGCTAGATTGCGATCGCTGCCTTGACGATCATAATGATGCATCGGTGCAAATTCCATTTATCCTGAGTAAGGCTAGTTTTCTGACTGTTTGTGCACTAGGGGAGATTTCGGCGTCATGGCACGTCTAGCACTGCTGAGTACATCGGATAAAACAGGTCTAGTTGACCTCGCTCGCAGCTTAGTCGAAGAATTTGGGTTTGAATTAATCAGCAGTGGTGGCACCGCTCAAGCACTGAAAGACGCTGGGCTACCTGTAACCAAGGTATCTGATTACACTGGGTTTCCAGAGATTTTGGGTGGTCGTGTCAAAACGTTACAACCTCGGATTCACGGTGGCATTTTGGCGCGGCGAGATGTCCCACAAGATTTAGCTGACCTAGAAGCGCACCAGATTCGCCCCATCGATTTAGTTGTGGTGAATCTCTATCCCTTCGAGCAAACGATCGCGAAAGTAGGGGTGACTTTAGCCGAAGCGATCGAGCAGATCGATATTGGTGGTCCCGCCATGCTACGAGCTTCTGCCAAGAACCACGCTCACCTGACCGTACTCTGCGATCCCGCCCAATACAGTACTTATCTGCAAGAACTACGCCAAAACAACGGTGAAGCGTCTCTTGAATTCCGTCGGGCTTGTGCCTTGCAGACCTTCCGACATACTGCTGCCTATGACCAAGCGATCGCCACTTATCTCAGCGCAGTGAGCTCTCCAGAAGGCGAATCAGCCGAACTACCCCAGCAATTCTCCCTCTCTGGTCAGCAGTTGCAACCCCTACGCTACGGCGAAAACCCCCACCAGCCTGCAGCTTGGTATCAAACGGGAGCCACAGCCACCGGATGGGCCGCAGCCACAAAACTCCA
>DATNPE010000015.1:0-3947 GCA_036703355.1 Allocoleopsis sp.
GCTTCACTCATCTGCAAAGCAATCTCTGCTTGGCGACGCTCGGTAATATCGAGCATGACCCCTCGCAGTTGCAGCGGCTCTGAATCAGGCACGACCGTAATCATGTCGCGAAACCAGGCCACAGTGCCATCTTGAGCGATCATGCGGTATTCCAGAGTGTGGTTGCGTCGGGCTTGAGTTTCCTGACGACAAGAGGCCACTACCCAGGCGCGATCGTCGGGATGTAGATGTTTGAGCCAAAACTCAGCATCGTCTAACCAATCTGCCAGGGGGTAGCCGAGAATGCGTTCGGCTTTGGGACTGACAAAGGAAAATTGAAGCGTTTCGGCATCTGCTTCCCAGACAATTCCTTCTACAGACTCGACGAGGTGCTGGTACTGCTGCTGTTGCGATCGCTGCAAGGCTAATTCTGTCTGTCGCCGCTCCGTGACATCCAGACCTGTGCCAATGATGTATTCGACTTTGCCTTCTTGACCCAGAATGGCCGTATTCGACCAAGCAATGAAGCGAGAAACACCTGCCTTCGTCACCCAATGATTTTCATATTCGTTAGGAAATAATCCCGCTCGCAATTGGCTAAAGCCAGCTTTAACGCCTGCTACTTCTTCGGGCAAAAGTAAAATATCCCAGAAGGGCACCCCTTTAACTTCGGCAAACGTGTATCCTGTCGTTTGTTCACAGGCACGATTGAAGCGGACGATGCGACCTTGGGCATCTAACACGATGATGAGGTTGGCTACCGTATCGAGGATCGCGGCCAGAAAACTACTCTCTTGCTGGAATCCCGCTTCAACTTGCTTCCATTCGGTAATGTCTTCACACTCCAGTTGTATAGCGGTCGTGGTGTGACCATTGCGATTCGTTGTTGGTTGAGCGACAGCTTTCACCCAGATCACCCGTCCATCCTTACAAACTTGGCGCAGTTCCCAGTTTCTACTGATAGTGATTGCGGTTTTTACGTCTGCCTCTGGAGTTGTGACGCTTTGTAAAAACTCCGTTAACTTTATTCGTAAATTCACTTGGTCATCCGGATAAACCAAGTGCAAAACTGGGCGACCGATCAACTCCTGGGCGCTGTAGCCCAAGTAAGCTGCGCCTGACGGGTTGACCGCAGTGATAGTGCCTGAGCTATCCAAATCAAGCTGAATTGAAGGATGAGGCTCAGACAGCCTATGGTGTTGCTGCAATTCCACGTTCGTTCGGTATGAATCTGGTAAAAATACCTGATACTTAGCACCTATGTTAGCGGGTGGCAACTCACGGCTGGGGGTTGATGAGAGGAAATACTGACGCCAACTCGGTTTTTGATCAGGAGTCATTGGGTCAACTGACAGATGAAGTGTAGAGGATACGGAGAAGCAACCCTGGCAAGGTCAAGCATCCGGGCCAGCGTCTTGTAAAGGGCGATCGCTGAGCGCCATATTGTCTGTCTGAACCGTGCGAAAACTTAGCTCCTCTAACCTCAGCTCTAGGCTGTTTAGCTCTTGCACCACACCGTTAGGTAGCTTTGTCATTGGGCTGGTCAGGTTCAAGAGTTGAGCTTAAGCAACCCAAGCCCTAGAACCCAGCTCCAGGGCATTCTTTGTCATAAAACAGTTTAACAATAATTTCACGGATGCCTTATTGTATCTATTTAACTCCTGTTGTTGGCGAGTAATCAATAAAATTTTGAGCGGGAAAAGCAAAGCTGTTGTAAGTCTTTTTGCTCGGCAGCAGTTAAATCTCGCCACTGTCCAGGTTCTAGACCAGTGAGACGGAGATGCGCGATCGCCACTCGCACCAAGCGTAAGGTGGGAAATCCTACCGCAGCGGTCATGCGCCGCACTTGACGATTCTTGCCTTCAGTTAAGGTCATTTCTAGCCAAGCCGTCGGAACGTTTTTCCGAAACCGAATTGGCGGTTCGCGGGGGGGCAAGGTGGGTTCGCTTGGCAGCAGTTGCACTTGGGCAGGGCGGGTACGGTAGCCTTGGATCGTGACACCTTGTCGCAATTGAGCCAAAGCAGCGGCATCGGGAATGCGTTCTACCTGAACCCAGTAAGTGCGGGGGTGCTGAAACTGCGGATCACTTAAGCGATGTTGAAGTTGGCCGTGGTTGGTGAGCAGCAATAAGCCCTCACTGTCGCGATCCAAGCGACCCACCGGATAAACCCCTGGAACTGAAATGTAATCTTTGAGGGTCTGACGAGGCGATTCAGAGCTATTGTCTGTAAATTGCGTCAGAACGTCGTAGGGCTTGTAGAACAACAGATAGCGGTAAGGCACAAAAGTAATCCAGCATCTAGACCCCCTATTTTCCCTGATTCAGGGGCCTTGAACCTGCCCGAATGACCCCTGCCTAGAATGTCTGCCTAGAATGCCTGCCTGGAATGGTTTACGCTTAGACTTGAGGACGCTCTGTTTGCAAAGCGATCGCTACTTTTTGATATTCGGCTTCTAACTGAGCCAGCCAGACTTGTTGGATTGCGGTGTCTACAGGCGGATAAGTCGGGTTTAAGGTTTGACAGAATTCGCAGAGGGCTACCGCGCCGATATGGGTGCTGGTCACCTGTAAGGTATGCAGGGCTTGCTTCAGTGCGATCGCGTCTTGATCGATCAGAGTCGTGGCGATCGCTTGCAGCAGTTTCGGGGTGTCTTCCAGGTAGGTGTCAATAATTTCTTGTAGCAGTGCTTCTGCCTCCTCTCCTCCCAGTTCTCGCAGGGTCTCTAGAGCTTGGGGGTCGATAACGAGGGGGGTATGGGAGGGTGAACGAAGGGTGATGACATCTATGTGCGGTGGACAGCGTAGAAGGGCCTGCATCAACTCTTCGGTGCGAATCGGTTTGCTGATGTAGTCGTCCATTCCTGCTCTCAGGCAAGCTTCGCGATCGCCCTGCATCGCATTGGCCGTCATTGCCACTAATCGAGGCCGTTGTTGATCGGGCCACTGCTGATGAATATGGCGAGTGGTGGTCAAGCCATCCATCTGTGGCATTTGCACATCCATCAGCACCACATCATATACTTGGCGATTTAGCGCATCCAACACTTCTAAGCCATTGCCAGCCACATCCGCACGGTATCCCAGTTTTTCTAGCAAACGCAGAGCCACTTTCTGATTCACTACATTGTCTTCAGCCAGCAGTAGCCGCAGAGGATGGCGATCGCCTAAGTCTCGATCAAACACAGGAGGGGCCTGAGGGCTGCTAATCGGCAACGGTTGGGCTCCCATCACTTGTAGTAGCGCGTTGTAAAGCTGTGTTTGCTTGACTGGCTTGGTCAAGAAAGCGGCAAATTTGGCTGCGATCGCCTGAGCATTAATTTCTGGACGACCTAGAGAAGTCAGCATCACCAAAGGGAGGTGTTGGCATCCAGGTAACTTGCGGATTTCCCCTGCCAAGGTCACACCATCCATCTCTGGCATCTGCATATCTAAAATTGCCAGATCAAAAACTTGCTGTCGGAGGCGATCGAGTGCTGCTGCTCCAGAGTCAACTGCTTCTGGTCGCATCTGCCAGGACTGGGCCTGTAAGCACAAAATTTGGCGATTCGTAGCGTTGTCATCCACAATCAGCAATCGTTTGCCCGCTAGTTGAGCTTGAGGATGGGCCAAGTTCAGCGGCACAGAGTTTAATGCTGCCTGCGCCAGAAAGGTGAAATAGAATGTAGAACCTTGATTGAGTTCAGTTTCTACCCACATTCGCCCGCCCATCATCTGGCTAAGGCGTTGGCTAATCACCAGTCCTAAACCTGTGCCACCGTACTGGCGTGTCGTGGAAGAATCTGCTTGGCTGAAGGATTTGAACAGGCGATCGAGGCGATCGGGAGGAATGCCAATCCCTGTATCCTTGACCGCGAAGCAAATCTCATATTTTTTGCCGCTGTCTTTCGAGCTGGGTGCCGCATCAATAATCTTTAAGCGTGGATTGGTCGCTATCCCTGCCTTGACTGAAATCACGACTTCCCCAGC
>DATNPE010000016.1:0-3924 GCA_036703355.1 Allocoleopsis sp.
CACACTGGTGGCTGACTTGGTGTGCAATCTTGCGAACCAGACCCGCATTGAGGCGAACGAGTTGATTGCGGAGGGAGACGGAGGGCTTCTGGTGGTAAGCAACCAGGAGTTCCATGACTTGAGAGCGGGGAGAAGATTGAGTAGCCATCAGCGACAGAGCCTTGCATCAGAGTTGAACTCATTCTCGCGATCGCACCCCATAAAAAGGATCGTTGTTTCACGGGAATATTCAGTGCCCCCGTAGGTACGGTCAGGGGAAACACGGACATGGGATTGCCAGTTGAGCTTGAGTTCCGTCCTAAGGAGGATGCTCTCCTGGCTTCCAACTCCCTCTAAGCAAATCCGGACCCGCTCCATGAGCTTGCGAAAATGCTGATCTGAAGCGGGTTTTACTCAGCCTTGTCAAAGCGTTACGAGCTTTGTGAAAGAGGTTTTAGTTTCCTGATAAATCGTTACACAGGGTTACCAATCGGTAGCTTGAGGCAAAAAGATTCAGACCAAAACTACCCGGAGCGGCAGCCAGGAAAATTGTAGTGATCAGTACTAGAGCCTTATCCCCTTGCGCTGCTCTATGCCGTGCTAATTATGTTTACCTCATTCAAAGTTACGCATCTTACTTTGGTCACAGGGTTACTCGTAGGGCTGGCTACGGGCGCTGCGGTTCACTTTAGCCGCACCGAAGTACCACCTGCTTTGGCCAGCCAATCATTGGCCCAGATTGAGCCAGCAGCCACCCCAGACTCCAGAACCGATTACAGCTCGATGTCACTAGAGCAGTTTGCTCAAAGCGGTAGCAGCTTGACTGGAGAAAAGCCGAGTGCGATCGTGGCTCAACTCTTTGGGGTGAGGGAAGGTTTATCGCCTTCTGGGGTCGAGCAACTTGAGATCCGTTATTCCCAATCTGGAGGGGCGATCGCTCTCCTGACTCAAACTGGCCAGCAAGATGACTCGGTGAATGGCGTGAGATACCGGGTGGAACTAGAACCACAATCTGGCGCTACAGGCAGCCAGTGGCAAGTCACCTGGATCGGACAGCAGTTCAAATGCCAAGCGGGACGAGGGCATCAAAACTGGTCCACGGCTTTGTGTCTATAGCTCAGCGGTTCACGCTGATAGCCGAGAAGCGGGTTGCATTAACTTCGCCACTGCTGCGACTAACTCTCCTGGTTCTACAGGTTTCGCTAAATGCATTTGGAACCCTGCTTCGATCGCCCGCTTACGTTCCTCCACTCGCGTATACGCCGTCAGAGCGATCGCCGGAATATTACCGCCTTGCTCCGCCTCTAGACTCCGAATTCGCCGAATCAGCTGATAACCATCTGCGTCTGGCATACCAATATCACTCACCAGAACCTGGGGTTGGAATTGGCCGAGGGCTGTCAAGGCATCCGCAGCACAACTTACAATGTTGACCTCAGCCCCGTATTGAGTCAGCGCTGTCGCCAAAAACTCTCTAGTGTCGGCATCATCATCTACCACCAACACTCGTAAGTCTGCAAGAGAAGGCAACTCTGTCGTCGCAGTGCCGATGTGTGTCATGGGATAGCCTTCCTCAGCATCTTGAGGGTCAGGCAACTTTCCAGACTGGGGCAATTTGACAATAAACCGTGCTCCTGGACCACCAGGATTATTCGTGGCTTCCACTGTACCGCCATGCAGTTCCACCAAGTGTCGCACGATCGCCAATCCCAACCCTAAGCCACCGTAGGGCCTCGTCGTTGTGCTATCGGCTTGACGGAAGCGATCGAACACAAAGGGTAGAAACTCCGGACTAATGCCAATGCCTGTGTCAGTCACTTCAATTTGGGCGTAGCGTTGGGGCTGCGTTTGGCCATTCTCATCAGCACCCTCTTCTTGGGCAAAGGATAGGCTCACCTCTACCTTGCCTGATTCGGGCGTAAACTTAATCGCGTTGGATAGCAAGTTCCAAACGACTTGTTGCAGCCGATCGGGGTCTCCCAAAATCAGCTCACCAGACGGATCAAACTTGGTTTCGAGCTGGATGGCTTTGGCATCTGCCATTGGGCGCAAAGCATCCATCGCCGCTTCAATCACCGCAGTGGGGTTGACTGGACGGATCAGCAATCGCAGCTTACCTCGAATAATCCGGGAGACATCTAGAATATCTTCGATCAGCTGTGCCTGCATCTTGGCATTACGCTCAATCGTCTCTAGTGCTTTAGCTGTGGTCGCCTCATCAAATTTACGAGTCCGCAGTAGTCGGGCCCAGCCCAGCATGGCATTGAGGGGAGTCCGCAGTTCATGGGAAAGAATCGCCAGAAATTCATCTTTGATGCGATTCGCCGCTTCTGCCTCTTGTCTGGCAATTTGCTCACGCATGAACTGAGATCTGGCTTCTTCGGCTTGTTTGCGCTCGGTCACGTCCTCAATCGTGCCCACATGCCCCAAGAGCTTGCCGTGATCGGAAACCATCGGAGACGATCGCACATGGGTCCAACGAATCGTACCATCGGGGGTTTGGAAGCGAAATTCATCGGAGTATTCGCGGCCTTTCTGGGTGTAGGCGGACCATTCTTGAGTTGCACGAGTTCGGTCTTCTGCATAAACCGATTGCAGCCACCCTGCTCCTAAGCTAGCGGCTTCCTCCAAACCACAAATCACTTGGTAACGGGGATTGGTGTAGGTACAGCGTCCTGCGGTATCCGTGAGAAAGATGCCCACAGGCGAACAAGCGCTCAGAGAGCGGAAGCGTTCTTCACTTTGCTTGAGCTCGGCATTGATCGCGGCCAGTTGGGCGGCTTGCCGCTTCACTTCCTCGGTTTTTTTGAACAAATCAACAAAAACGGACACCTTCGAGGTGAGAATTTCAGGCTTGACTGGCTTCAGCAGATAATCGACTGCGCCCAAGGAGTAGCCCTTAAATACCAGGGAGTCACTACTACTAAAGGCGGTCATGAAGATGATTGGGGTATGTTGCGATCGCGTCCGTTCTCGAATTAAGGTAGCGGTCTCAAAACCGTCAATTCCTGGCATCTGCACATCGAGCAAGATCACAGCAAAATCTTGATCGAGGAGGCAGCGCAAAGCTTCTTCACCCGAACTCGCCCTGACCAAATTTTGGCCCAAGCCTTCCAGAATCGCCTCTAAAGCCAGCAGGTTTTCCGGATAATCGTCAACCAGGAGAACATTAACTTTGGGTTCAGACGACATGGGCTCACCTTATGACAGGCTGACAAAGATGGATCAAGCGAGGGGCAATATCTGCCAGGGGTAAAATCCAGTCTACGGCAGTTGTTGCGATCGCTGCGTTTGGCATCATTGGACTCTCAGCCGTTTGGGGATCTTGAGCAATAGCCAAGCCCCCCCTAGCCTTGATTGTAGCCAAACCAGCGGCTCCATCACGACCGGAACCAGTCAAGATAACGCCAATCGTGCGCTGACCGTAAGCATCGGCAGCAGACTCAAACAGCACATCTATGGAGGGACGAGCATAAGACACAGGCATCTCTGTAGAAAGCGCAAACCGCCCCACCGACTCTACTAATAAATGATAGTCAGCGGGTGCTAGGTACACCTGACCTGGAACAATGGCAGTCTTATCGGCTACGTCTTGGAGTGGTAGAGCACTACAAGATTGCAAAAACCGACTCAGGCCAACGTTGGAGTCTTTATGCCGATGTTGCACGATCGCAATTGAGATAGGGAAGTTGCTGGGCAATCCTGACAGCAGGGTTTCCAGGGCAGACAACCCTCCCAGAGAAGTCCCCACCACCACCAACTCGAAGTATGGCTGTTTAGCAGTTGGCCTACTACTGAATCCGTCGGTAAAGCTTTTCACGGCTTTCCAACTCCTCATAACAATCTTCGTATTTCGTCAGGGCAAGCGATTCTTGCTGACCCAACCCTAAGACTCCAAACATTCCGAGGCTCTCATACAGGAGCTTATGGACGCGATCTTGCAGG
>DATNPE010000017.1:0-6121 GCA_036703355.1 Allocoleopsis sp.
AGATTGGTGCTGGCAAGAACGCAATGACTATTTTGCAGCAGGTAATCTCACCATTTACTACAGTCCTCGCCAGCGCAAGTCGGAGCAGTTTCGGGGGCCAGATTTTTTTGTGGTTCTTGGCACAGAGCGGAAGCCTCGGAAAAGTTGGGTGGTTTGGGAGGAAGAAGGCAAATATCCCAATATCATTGTGGAGCTACTGTCTCCTTCCACAGCTGATACTGACCGAGGCTTGAAAAAGCAAATCTATCAAGACATTTTTCGTACTCCAGACTATTTCTGGTTCGACCCCGATCGCCTAGAGTTTGCTGGCTTTCACCTAGTTGATGGTCGCTATGAACCCTTAGAACCCAATGCTCAAGGTCTGCTCTGGAGTCAGCAACTAGAGCTGTTTTTAGGAATTCATGAAGCTCAGTTGCGCTTCTTTACAGCTGAAGGTCAGCTAGTTCCTACCCCAGAGGAATCAGCTGAAGCAGAACGACAGCGGGCAGGGCAAGCGTGGCAAAGAGCCGAACAAGAACAGCAAAGAGCCGATCGCTTGGCTGAGAAGTTACGAGAATTAGGCGTGGACCCTTCGGAAGTTTAAAGGGGCGATCGCCAATGGTTCAATGGGGAGAGTTTTGGCTGGAGTGATATTTGCGTTGCTCCCCATCTCAGTGTCTCAAGTGCAGCATTTGGCATTGCACCAGAAGTAGACTCTTCTCTTGCCAACTGGTTGCATCGGGCGAATGAACGCTCTAGTGTGATTCAAACCACGCAAGAAGCCAACGACTCAATGGCCAGTCTGGAGCAATTTGCCCAACTCTTAAAGCAGGGACTACTCAAACGGGAGTATCGAGACCATCGGCTGGAGTGGATGATTCGAATGGGTGGGCTGCAGGTGGTGCTGGAGGGCCTTGAGCAAGACTATATCCGCTTCACTCATGATTTTGCTTAAGACGGACTAGCAGCAGGAACTACTGCCATTTTCAGGTTATTCTCAGGGCACCCATAGACTGGATCTTACGGATTGACCCGTAGAATCAGTGTGAAATGGTGTGGAATACAGTAGCGATCGCCCTACGTTATCTGCCCTGGAAATCGTATGAAGCAAGTAATCCGCCGCGTTGGTTTATGGCTGGCAATTTCTCCCTTCTTTGCCTCTGCAGTCCATGCTGCCACACTGGAAAGTGCGCTTGATCAAGGGCAGGTGAGAGAGGCAGTACCGCTAATTGAGCAAACTTGGGAAAAGCAGTATGAGGATTACTTTCGGGCTAATTTTCCCGATCCTTCGATCACGGCGGCAGATGTAGCAAAAACCCTCGGTCAATTGGCAGCGCAAACTGGTAAAAAGCCAGCTCTAATCTATGTGGTGCCTCGCGACAAACAGTTAGAACTAGTACTCATTACCCCTGGCCAGCCCGTCGTCCACAAACGAATTGCCGCCGCTCCTACTTCTGTGCTGTTGCCTCAGGTGCAGCAATTTACGCAGGCGATCGCTGACCCCCGCCTCAAGCCTAGTAACCAGTACTTACCAACCGCTCAGCAATTACATAAATGGATGATCTCTCCTATAGAAGCAGAGCTGGCGGCTCAGAAAATCGATACTCTCATTTTTTGTCTAGGGGTGGGGCTGCGTACAATACCTTTGTCGGCACTGCATGATGGGCAAAAGTTTTTAGTTGAGAAATACAGTCTGGCTCGGATTCCTGCGTTTACCTTAACGGATACCCTTTACGCTGACATTCGCAAAGCCCCTGTTTTAGCGATGGGTGCTTCTAGTTTTAAGGACCAAAGTGCTCTACCGGGCGTGCCTGTTGAATTGTTTTTAGTCGCTCGCAACACTGCATCTCGGCAATTCTTTCTCAATCAAGACTTTACTTTGGAGAATTTGCAACGCCAACGCACGAGCCAAGCGTTCAAAATTATTCATTTGGCGACGCACGCTGATTTTCAATCCGGATCTCCTCGCCGTTCTTACATTCAACTGTGGAATGACAAGTTGCAACTGAATGAAATGCAGCAGTTGGGTTGGCGGAGCCCTCCGGTGGAGTTGTTGGTGCTGAGTGCTTGTAAAACGGCAATTGGCGATCAGGACGCGGAGTTAGGGTTTGCGGGGCTGGCGGTGCAGGCGGGGGTGAAGTCGGCGATCGCGAGTTTGTGGTATGTCAGCGATAAAGGCACTTTGAGTTTGATGAGTGAGTTTTATCGCCAGTTGCAAACAGCTCCGATTAAGGCAGAGGCGTTGCGACAAGCTCAAATTTCTCTGCTGCGCGGACAGGTGCGAATTGAAGATGGGCAGTTGCGAAGTTCTAGAGGGCCGTTTGCGCTGCCTCCGGAGTTGGTGGAGGTGAGCAATGAGGATTTGTCGCATCCTTACTATTGGGCGGCGTTTACGGTGGTGGGGAGTCCTTGGTAGTTTCAGGGCTTTCGCGATGGGGTGCGCTCTACTAAAGCCGAACCCTTGGGGGCGCTTGTCCCCAAACCCCCGCTGAGGGACGGTTGCGTCCCTCAGGCTCCCTCCAAAAGTGGCAGTATTTTGTTGAGTTAGGCTTTTTTCTTGGGTTGCAGTTAGATTGCAGACAGCCTAGCCAACTCAACGGCTGAGTTCGGTAATCACGAAAATTCACAATCTTGCTGTTCCTTCAAGTATTTGTTACTTTTGTTTACATAAAGCAACAAGTTGTAACAAGGAGTGTTACAGATGGCTGTTGTAATCGCATTGTTCGTCATCGGTTGGGTAGCTGCTGCAATTTTGGGTTCTCAAGCCTATTTCCGGGGTGAGCAAAGAAAGCCAATCCACGAGCGAAATTGGCGCTCTCGGTCCTTTGAGCAGTTGGCGCAGTCTGTGACGGGGACTCCCACGGACTATAGCGATCGCGTACCTGCTTACGGCTTAGATGCTTACACCAGCACGACCCTGCCCAATGCTTAAAACCCCGCGCTGGTGAGGTAAAGCTTTTCCGATGTCCTGAGACAAAGCCAAGTTTAGTAGATCCCGTTGAACCTGACCGCTGCCCCCACTTTGGGGGTTTTTTCATAGCTGTAGAGACTACCGTGTGACCTGCCTTAGGAAAGAGGGAGGCGCTTCTAGATTTATCTACGCTGTGAGCAGAATGGGGAAATCTAATGAGTTACTTACTAATTATTGTGTTGCTGGCTTGGGGCGCAGTTTACTTCTTTGCGAGACAGGCAGGTAAGAGCGACGCTCCTAAATAACTGGATCAAACGGTTGGTGTCATCACTGAGTCTCACGAGAACCCGATCAGCATTTTTCGGGTGCGAAAGATACCTGGTCGTAGTTTTGGGATTCGCAGCGCACTGGTTGGTTGATTAGTCTAAGTGCGATCGCTTTTGTCGCCTATGGCATTCTCTTTGGTGACTGGACTGGCTTTGTGCAGGAGTTTCAGACCAGTCGCTTCATTCACATGATGAGCTTGGCTTGCGGCCTCTTTGCCCTCCTGTTTCCCACCTTACTTGGCGATGACATGGCGCGGCGTAGTTTGAAGGATGTGCGCTTGTTTTGGACTGTGGCTTTGATCCCGTTATTTGGGCCATTAGCGTACCTCTGCCTCCGTCCCTCCCTGCCAGAAGCTTAAGTCCACATGCCCCCCTGCCTCAAGATAGATTTTTAACAGATCTTTAAGAAAATATCCTAAATATTGCGGACTCTGACGAGTCTGGTTGGGAATTACTAATTAGAGCTGTTTTATCAAGGTGGGCGAGCTGTGAGCCAAGGCGATTCTCATCCCAAATCCTGTGCTTGCTACAACCTCTCTTCCTGTGGCGTTCAAGGGGCAGGAAGGCTCTTTCTTTGGCTTCCGGTGCCTCATGCCCTGAAGAAAATCATTCCTTACTTGCAGGCAGCTCAACTGGATTGCGATTTGATGCAAGAGCGGAACGGTTTAAGTATTGCCTGTGGTCCGGGGCAAGCTCAGGAACTGGCTGAAAATATTGGTAATTTGTTGACTCCGCGAGAGTTGCAAGAAACTCAGGCGCTGTTTATTCGGGGAAATCTGCAACCCCGCATTCAAGACTTCAGCGATATTACTTCTTTGCAGCGTTTTATTCGGTTCACTCAGTCGGATTGGCTAGTAGAGATGTTGGCGGACAAGCGTTTTACTAGCTTTTTCCAACCGATTGTCCACATTGAAGATACCTCTCAGGTTTACGCTCATGAAGCGCTCCTACGCGGGCTAGACAAGCAGAATAACCTGATTATGCCGGGGGCTATTTTGGATCTGGCGACTGAAGCGGGTTTGCTGCCTCAGGTCGATCGTTTGGCTCGTTTAAGTGCGATCGCCCAAGCTAGCCAACATCAGATCTCCAGCCATATTTTTATCAACTTTTCACCCACCGCTTTATACGATCCTGTTTCTTGTCTTCGCAGCACTGTAGAGGCGATTGATGCCGCAGGTATTTCTCACGAGCGGATTGTGTTTGAGGTGATTGAGTCGGACCATCCGCAGAACTTAGATCATCTCAAATCAATTTTGAAGTACTACCGAGAAGCAGGGTTTCTCATTGCCTTGGATGATCTCGGCTCTGGCTACTCCAGTCTCAATCTGCTGCATCAATTGCGCCCAGATTTTCTCAAATTAGATATGGGTCTAGTGCGAGATGTGCATCAAGACCCCTACAAAGCTTTGATTACAGAAAAGATTTTAGAAATTACGCAACAGCTCAATATCCGAACGGTGGCGGAGGGCATTGAGTGTGTAGAAGAACTGTGCTGGCTGCGGGAGCGGGGTGCAACCTATGCTCAAGGGTATTTGATTGCGAGGCCAAGTGCTGAACCAGTGGCAATGACGCCCAGCTTGGGGGTGGGGCCAGAGGCGATCGCAGCACCTCCTGAACGCGGTGTGGTCTCGATAGGTAGCACGGTACAGCCTGCTTCCCCAGAAGAACTTAATCCCAAACAGAGGGAGTCCGAGCGCATTGTGGCTGCGATCACGCAACGGATTCGCCAATCGCTCAACTTAAACGAGATTTTGCAGACGACAGCAGCAGAAGTACGACAACTGTTTGAGGTAGACCGTGTCGTGCTTTATAAGTTCGACCCCGATTGGAGTGGCACAGTGGTGGTGGAATCTGTCGCGGATGGCTGGCTACCGATCATTGGGTTGCATGTGATCGACACTTGTTTTCAGTCAAATCACGCCTACGACTACCAGCAAGGACGCAGTAAAGCGATCGAGGATGTTCGGGCTGCAAACCTCACCCCTTGCCACGTGCAGCTATTGCAAGATCTACAAATTCGCGCCAACCTAGTGGTGCCCATCTTGCAGCAGGAGAAACTTTGGGGGCTATTAATTGCTCATCAATGTAGTGGTCCTAGAAGCTGGCAACCTGATGAAATTAATTTGTTCAATCAATTAGCGAGTCAAGCCGCGATCGCGATTCAGCAATCAGAGCTTTATCAACAACTCCAACAAGCAAACCAGGAGTTACAGCGTCTTGCCTCTTCCGATGGCTTAACTCACGTCGCGAATCGTCGCTGCTTTGATGAGTTTTTGACGCAAGAATGGCAAAGATTGGCGCGAGAGCAAGCGCCTTTATCCATGATTTTGTGCGATGTCGATTGTTTCAAGCTGTACAACGACACCTACGGGCACCTAGCGGGAGATGACGCTCTCAGGCAAGTTGCCAAGGCGATCGCCCAAGCTGTCAAGCGTCCGGCGGATCTGGTTGCTCGTTACGGTGGTGAAGAATTTGCGGTGATTTTGCCTAATACGGATGCTGCGGGCGCAGCGACCGTGGCAACGGAGATTCTAGCGAATGTCAAAGCTTTGCAAATCCCCCATGCCAGTTCGCAAGTGGCTGAGTTTATTACGCTCAGTCTGGGGGTCGCGACCACAGTTCCGCGTAGCCAATTTTCTGCGGCTACGTTAATTGTAGCGGCTGATCAAGGGCTGTACCGCACTAAAGCTCAAGGCCGCAATGGTTTTTTTCAAATCAACTACGAGGAAGCGAATCCTACTGCTGTTGTGGAAAATTAATCTTAATTTGAGCCGTAGTGTAGCTGGAGCGATCGCCTCTAGACCAACATGCAATACTCAATTCAACCCCTGACGATCGCAGATGAGTCGTTTTTGTGGGAGATGTTGTTTGAAGCTGCTCACTTGCGAGATGAGGGTGAGACTAA
>DATNPE010000018.1:0-7630 GCA_036703355.1 Allocoleopsis sp.
ACCACACCGCATTGATTATTGCTTAGTTTTAGTAAGCGATCGCGCACTCCCACTCGAATGTCTGCGGTCAGGAAACGCTCCACTTGGCTAGCAGCAATCCGCCCCTGAGTTTTCTCCTCCACATAATCGGGCAGATAGCTGTGGTGGTAAGCAAACACAGAGTCACGCGCAAATTCGGTTTCATGTACCGGAGTGGGCACGCCGTTCACCACTAAATAATGAATGCTGTCGCGGGTGAATCTGCCGCCTTCAAAGAAAGCAGGAACCAGAAAGTGAGCATCAAAGGGGCCAAGTTCCTCGGCGATCGCATCAGTTTCGACCGGATAGTGACCGCGCAACGTGGAATCAGAACGACTGACGATTAAGAAATCTTGGATAGATTCGAGGGCGATCGCTTGCTTCAGGTTTTGGCACACTTCTCGCGTCACGGTCGCGGCTTGCTCTGGCGTGAGCGATCGCGTATTCGTCAACACAAAGAAGATTGGTGACTCGTCGGCCAACCCCACACGGAGTGTTTCTACATCCCAGCGAGTCAGGAGCAAACAGCTATGCACCGTCTGTGAACCCGTGGGGTCGTCGTCCAGAACAATAATTTTGGGCTTGGTAGTCATGCTTAACTGAATCGCTGATTTTGCAACTTTTTCATTTCTGCTTGCACATCGACTGCGATGTCCAATGCCTGATTCAGCAATCGTCCATGCTCGCTGGCTTGATCATTAACTTGTAAAGTCGCCAAAGCTGTCAAGTTATTGTCAAATAAATCTGAATGGCGGGCAATGAAGCGTTGATGCGTCCGCAAAATTCTTTCTGTTTTCAGTGCCCGAACTAAATCGGCTCTGGTCAGCGCTAACGCTTCGATCACTTGTTCGCGATTGTTGAGGCTGACTTCTGAGTTACCCGCTGCTTCAATCTGATCATTAATGTCGATCGCCTGAATCACCGCATTGTAGCGATCGACATCCATCACTAAATTAATCAAATGGCGGTTTCTGCGACTAAAAAGGATCGTTTGCACATCATCCACAATCAGCCCCACTACCGCACTAAAGTGCAGAGCAGCCAAAATCAACCTGTGACTAGCAAAATTCAGCGACAGCACCCAATAGCTGAGTCCGAGAAGGGCGATCGCAATCAGTGTTCTGAGCAGTTCCCAGCTCACTTGTCTTTTGGTGGGAGGCAGCAGTAAGTCACCCCGACGCACCCCGCTCAGCCGCCGCAGTTCTCCTTTAGTAATTTCCAAGCTCTGTAAATCCGCTCGCATCCGTTGATGCCCCCTAATTAGGTCTAGCAGGCTGTGCTTTGGTTGCTACTGCTTATGATCTTAAGTTTGACTTCTGCGCCGCCTCGGAGGTTTCACGGGAACAGGGGGTTCATAAGCTTTTAATCCTTCATCTCCTGTGAAGATTTCAACTTGATACCCGCTCCTAGCGTAGTGTTCAGCGACTGTTTTGATGGTAGCGTCTCCAATCGAGATTCTTCGCGCTGCCAAGTTAGGCCACTCAACTGCTAGCTTTTTCAACGCCTCTGCTTCCCACAGGACAGACTGATCGGTAAAAGCAGCCCAAGGCGTTTTCTCATCTGCTGCTGCCGCCATCAACTTTGCTAAGGCTTGAGCCGTTTCGTAACCTTGTGAGCTGGCTTGAGCAATATGGTTGCCCGTTTCTAAAATAGTCGCTAGTGGCAGAACCAGGGTCGTAGCCGCTCGAATTTCTGCCTCTAAGACTTTCTCAACTCGTTCTTTATTCCATTGGTTACTGCTTGAACCACAGGTTGTTTTGCCCGGAATTTGCAGCCAAACACACAAAATTGATGTGTCAATAATCAAAACTTTCCGCATGAGTGAAGCAGCTAAGTCCCAGATAAGCTGCGTTCGATCGAGCCTTGTTCTGCTAGCTTACCAAGCGGCCCAGATGCCATGAGTTTAGGCAGGTTTTGCAAATCTTCTAAGGGGGTTAATTTGCTTTCTCCGGTTTGAGAGTCACGATGAGCCACAATCACAAATGGCAGCATTTCTGGCTCTAAAGCATTCAGTAAAGCTGGATTATGAGTGGTGACCAAAATATCAATTCGCCTCTGTTCACCAATTTCTCTGAGCATTTTCAAAAGTAGATCCGCTCGTGAAGGATGCAACCCATTATCAACTTCTTCAATGACTAATTGACTGCCTTCAGGGCGAGTTAAAAGTGCTGTCAGAATTGCCAAAAATCGCAAAGTTCCATCAGACATTCCCCTAGCATCTATCACAGTTGGTTCTTCACTAGGGACCCAAGCTTCCTCGCAATAAAGCATAGCATCAGTCTGTAATCGCCCCACTGGCTCAGCCCAAACTCTTCGAATGTCTCGTTCTGGCAAATGTTTGATATAAGAAGCCAATGTTTCTTCTATATATTTTTTTTCTCCTTCAGGAATTGCTGCTAACAAACCAGCAATATTGGAGGCATCACTATGTAGATTCTCAGACAGAGATGAATAAAATCGCATCTTAGAAGGAATCGGATCTAAGATAAAAATATTCCGAAGGGTCTTTAGAACTATACGAACCCCCTCATCAAGGTCTTTATTTCTTACCCTTGCATCAGTAGGTAATACTGTATCTATAAAGCTCAATAGAGAGTTGTTATAAGAGGATAAGTCATTTGGTTGAAAAAGAAGAGTTCTATTAGAATCCTGATTGGCTTGCGAATAATGTTCAAGTCTAATTAAAGACTCATCCAAGAGTTTTAAAGTTGGTAGAATTTGTAAGGTAATGCTGTAGATGTACTCTGTAAGTTCATTTTCTCCTTGAATTAGTGTTTTTACTGTAAATTGATTTTTAGATTTTAAGACAGCTCCCTCAACAGCACCTCGGAGAGGCGGAAGTGTTGAATCACCTGTTAAAGACTCTCTAAATGCTTTGTTGTGGGCTATACGGCTGAGAAAGTCTAAAGCTTCAAGAGCGTTTGATTTCCCACTAGCGTTTGTGCCAATCAGAACCGTGAGTGGGTCGATGGGTAGCTCGGCGTAGCGAAAGCTTTTCCAGTTTTCTAAGATGAGTTTTTTGAGCATGACCCATTTCATACCAGCCTGAGCTGGAAGACTACTAGCTTGCGATCCAGTTTAACGAGCCCCTAGCCCGTGGTGAGTAAATAGGGGTTGTCAAGCTGCGTGATTCAAGAAATGACACGATCGCGAGTTGGGCGATCGCTTTGCTATTACGGTTGATTGCGATGCCTGTGCGGTTGCAAATCGGGCCTAACCCCTTGGGCAATCTATGAAGACCATTGATAAATATCTATGGCACTGCTCAGGAAATAATATGAACCAAAATATTTCCTCCCGAAATAACATAACTGTCTTTGGCCAGGGCACCCAACCGATCTTGTTCGCGCATGGATTTGGCTGCGATCAGAACGTGTGGCGATTTATCACAGCCGCCTTTGAAGACGATTACAAGCTGGTTTTATTTGACTATGTGGGGTCGGGAAAGTCAGATCTGCAAGCCTACAGCCCTGAGCGCTACAGCGACCTCCAAGGGTATGCCCAAGATGTGCTGGATGTTTGCACCGCACTAGATTTAACCGACGTGATTTTTGTTGGGCACTCCGTGAGTAGCGTCATTGGTCTTTTGGCATCGTTGCAAGCTCCGCAGCGCTTCAACCGTCTGGTTTTAGTGGCTCCTTCACCCTGTTACATGAATGACCCACCGAGTTATCAGGGAGGATTCGATCGCCGAGACATTGAAGAACTGCTGGACCTGATGGACAAAAACTACATTGGCTGGACCAGTTTTCTGGCTCCGGTGATTATGCAGAATCCAGAACATCCAGAACTGACGCAGGAACTAGAAACTAGCTTCTGCTCAACTGACCCAGTGATTATGCGCCGCTTTGCTGAAGCCACTTTTTTTGCAGACAACCGCTCTGATTTACCCAAAGTCACTGTACCTTCTTTGATTTTGCAGTGTGCGGACGATGCGATCGCCCCTACCGAAGTCGGCCATTATATGCATCGTCACTTAAGGCAGAGTTCTTTGCAGATGATGCAGGCAACTGGGCATTGCCCCCATATGAGCCACCCAGAAGAAACTATCCAACTCATCCAAACTTATTTGACTGAGGCTTGCTGAAGCCTAATATCTCGGAATTTATGACTTGTCAGATAGATGAGCTGCTCGATACGGCTCCCTGTGGTTTTCTGTCTTTTGCTGACGATGGCACGATCGTAGCTGTGAACGCCACCCTGGCGGCACTATTGGAGTATGAGCCTTATCAGTTAGAGGGAGCAGCGATCGCTTCTATTTTGCCGATCGCGAGCCGCATCTTCTATCAAACGCATTTCTTTCCCCTGTTAAAGCTGCACGGCAAAGTTGAAGAAGTCTACCTGTTACTGCGTTCGCAGCAGGGTGGTGATGTGCCAGTGCTGATTAATGGGATGCGGCAAGAGCAGGCGGGTAGCTTTGTCAATAACTGCATTTTTGTACCGATCCACCAGCGGATTCAGTATGAAGAAGAACTGTTGCAAGCAAAGAAAGTAGCCGAAGCCGCCACTCAGGCCCAAAACGAAGCGAATATTGCTCTGAAGCAGGCACAGACCGCGCTAGAACTGAAACAGATAGAACTATTAGAACTGAATGCCCAGTTGGAAGAGCAAGTGCAGCAACGCACCGCTCAACTGCAACAGGCTCTGAATTTTGAGTCATTACTGCAACGAATTACCGCCAAAGTTCGCGATAGCTTAGATGAGCAGCAAATTCTGCAAACAGCCGTACAGGAATTAGGGTTAGGGTTGGGCGTTGAATATTGCGATGTGGAGATTTACCAGGCTGACCAAACACGAGTCACGATCGCCTACGAGTCGCCACGGCCTTTAACTGCGGCTCAAGGGTGGTTTTTGCAAATCACTCCCACCTCGCCTGTGGTAAAGCTGGCTTTTATCGAAGGGGAAGCGCTGCAATTTTGTCCTATGCCTTTGAATCGAGCGCGACCCCACACCCACCAGTTAGTCATCCTTGCCTGCTCAATTTACGATGACCAGGGCGTTTTAGGAGACTTGTGGCTCTTTCGCCAACAGGAAGAAAGCTTTAACCACTTAGAAATTCGACTGGTCCAACAAGTTGCCAACCATTGTGCGATCGCCCTCCGCCAATCCCGCCTGTACCGGGAAGCTCAACTGCAAGTTCAAGAGCTAGAACGGTTGAACCAACTCAAAGATGATTTTCTCAATACGGTTTCCCACGAACTCCGCACTCCCATGTCGAGCATCAAGCTTGCCACGCAAATGCTAGAGACGAACCTGAAAACGCTGGGGCTGTTTGCCGATGAATCCCATGCGATCGCCCGCTCCTTCAAAATTATTCGAGAAGAAGGTCAGCGAGAAATGGGCCTGATCAACGATCTTCTGGATATGGCACGGCTAGATGCCCAGACAGAACCGCTCAATCTAGCGACCATCGACCTTCAGCTTTTTCTTCCCTACTTCATCGAGCCATTTCTGGAGCGGACACGGCACCAAGATCAGCGCCTCAGCATCGAAATTCCAGACAGTCTGCCTCCTTTAACCACTGATGTTTCCTATCTAGAGCGCATCCTGACCGAACTGCTGCACAATGCTTGCAAATACAGCCCTGCGGGGGCAGCGATCGCGTTATCCGCTCAGACAACCCCCACCGCGCTAGAAGTTCGGGTGAGCAATTCTGGCGTGGAAATTCCACCCACCGAACATGAGCGCATCTTCGGCAAGTTTTACCGCATCCCCAACCATGACCCCTGGAAACACGGCGGCACCGGGCTAGGATTGGCGCTGGTGAAAAAGTTCGTCGATCGCCTAGGCATTGGCATCCGAGTGGAGAGCGGTGACGGAGAAACTGCCTTTGTGCTGGAGTTTGCGATTGCTTCAGCCCGTGTCTGAGCCTGACGACTAAAGTCGCGGCTACACAAACGAAGGCCGCCTGCGCGGCCTCATGCTTGAAGAATTATTTTTAGCCTGCGTCGGCAGGCTTTGTTTCTGTAGCCCCAGGCTTTAGCCTGTTGTTTTTTTAATGCACCAGTTCGATCGCGCGTTTGGCGATCGCTTCCGCCGTTAAACCGTTGAAGGCCATCAGTTCTCCGGCGCTAGCAGTGGTTTCACCGCGTTTCCAGGCGAACGTGTCTCGCTTGCTGGTGCTACGGAGCATGATCGGCTCCAACATGTTGCTGGTGCCACCTGTAATGCCGATTAGGGCATCGCCGCCAAACAGCGCTTCAAAGCCAGCATCATCCAGGAAGTTACCATCGGCCTCCGAGCAGGTGTCCCAAGCCACATCTGAGGGGCGATAAAGGCGACGGGGGTTCACCACAGAGACCACCCGCACCGCTAATCCTTCCGTTTCCAGGAAAGTGGCAGCTTCTAAGGCGGGGATGAGGGTCATGTCGCCAACCACAGCCAAAACCACCAGCTTGCCGCCTTCGGTGCCTGCGATTTCTTGCAGCGTCACAGCTCCTTGCTCCAGCCCTTTCTGAGCTTGGGCAAACGTGGTGCGAATCGGTAGAGGCGACTTGCTCGCTGTAATCACAACGCCTTTGTTTTTGGTGGTTAGTGCCCAGTCGTAGCAAACCTGAATGCTATTGGCATCGGGTGGAAACAGCGGAAAGACGTTGCCATTTCGCATCATGGCGGCGAAGTAGGCTTCAATTTCGGGGCGTTGGTGGGTCCAACCGTTGCGGCCTTGCTCTAGAGCACCCGCCGTAAACAGTGTCACGGTCGAAGGCGTGGGGCGGCGCAACTCTGCCATTGCCTGGGTCACTGTCTGCCAAATCGGTAAACCATTGATCGCGAATGATTCGTAAGAACACCAGAGGGTGCGGCTTCCCATTAACGCTAAGCCTGCCGCCAACCCAGCACAAGCATCCTCGCTGAGGGGTTCGTAAACCTGACCTGTCGGCGCTTGGTTGTAGAGGTCGTCGGTCGTGGGGTGAATGATTTTGAGGGCTTGGTTGATATTGGCAATCCCAGAGGCTTCGTTGCCGTCCGCATTGGTCACGATGTAGTTGCGATCGCGCTGTCCCACTGCAGCCACCAAGCGGCCCATTGCTGTCGTCGAAACTTTCGGATCACCCCCCACCGCATATTCTTCCAGCGGCAATTTGCCCAACTCAGGCAAGGGAAGTTCCGACTCAGTCACCGCAGTCTTAGCGGATGGCCCGCCATTCGATCGCTCGAAGTTCGTCCGTACCAGCTCCCAAGCCACCGGAGTTAAGGCGCGAGCTTGCATCGCTGCCACAATATCCGGGTTGTCGAGGGTGTGATGGGCATAAAGGTTGTGGGATTTCGCCCCGCGAGCATGGACCCCCGCCCCCTTGAGCTGCTTAATAATGAACACCGTCAAGTTACCGCTCAATGCTGCCTTGGCTGCTTGGTCCACCCCCGCCAACACCGCCTCAGTAAACGCCAACCGCTGCTCAAATGAGAAAGCAGTGCTATCGACATAATCTCCAGGCTGATTCTGGTCATCGAAAGCTTTGGCATCCACCAAAACCACTTCCTCAAACCCATTACCCCGCCAGAAAGCCACCATTTCCTCATTCGACTTCAGCGACACCATACTGTGGTGCTCTTGGCTAAAGCCATTCCAAACCAACACAGGCAAGAAATTGGTGACTTCTGGATAAGCCGT
>DATNPE010000019.1:0-8292 GCA_036703355.1 Allocoleopsis sp.
AGTTGAAATTAAATCCACAAGAATTACTGAACGCAGCTAAACATCAGCTAAGTATCAATCAGTCGGAAAAGTACCGCGTCGCTTCCGAGCTTCCATAGCCCGCTCCAACAGTTCTAAGAGTCCTGGGGCTTGTTCTTGCAAGGCCAGTAGTAATCTTTCACCTTCCTCCTCATAGCTGGGGTCTTGCCCAGTTTCCATCACCGCTTGCAAGCGGGGCATCGCCACTTCATCCACAATTTGCACCAACCCTGCCAAGCAACGATTAAACTGTCGCTCCGTTAGCAGTGAGTCTTCTAGCGGAAACTCAATAATGGCGCGAATCTCCCCATCCGATGGATCATATTCCCACTGCAACATCTTGGTTTCCCAAGAAATACACAACATGGTTTGTAAAATGGCATCTTTGTAGGGGTGATCTTGGATGTCTGAGAGCACTTGAGGGGCAAACAGCTTAAAGAATCTACCCTCTTCGTCTAGTTGCACCACAATTACAAAATTTTCGACGTTGTCAGCCTCTACGCCTGTAATGATGCGATAGTCAGCTTCGTCTAGATCGTAGGTCCAACCTTTTTTGTCTAGGTAGCTAGCAATTTGTTGCAATGTTGCGCCCATAAATGCCTCATTGGATGTGCTAAGCCAGTCGTGAAATTAAGCTGCTGAATCTCCTGCCTTATCGAATTTATCCGAGAAGCGGCAATCAGACAAAACCCCCACCAACGGTGAGGGCAGCACCAGGGCAGAGGTCACAAAGAGGTAGATGCAGACGAGTTAGAGTTGAGCGGTTTCGCGGACGAGCTTATCCCAACCCAAGTCTTTCAGATTGTTATTGCGGCGGAGCGGTCGAGTTACTAGCTCTAGAATGTCACGGGAGTTGGTAAAGCCGTGGATTTGAGCAAAGGTGAACTCTACTGACCACTTGGTATTGATGCCTCGCGCTTCTAGGGGGTTGGCGTGGGCCATACCCGTGATTACCAAATCTGGCTTCAGTTCATGAATCCGCTGAATCTGGTTGTAGTTGTCAGGTTTTTCCACGATGCGGGGAGTGGGCACGCCCATTTCCTGACAAGTTTTTTCTAGCAAGGCCAACTCAGCGGCTTGATAGCGCTTATCCATATAAGGAATGCCAACTTCGGGGCAAGTCATGCCACAGCGAATCAGGAAGCGAGCTAGAGAGATTTCTAGCAAGTTGTCTCCCATGAAGAAAACAGACTTACTGCGAATCAGCTGGATGTAGTCTTCCAAGCTGGCCCAAATCTGCGCCTCTCGCTCGGCCAAACCTTGAGGTTCAATCCCAAATACCGAGCAAATCTTCTCCAGCCAAGCTCTGGTGCCATCTGGACCAATCGGGAAGGGTGCGCCAATCAACTTGCATTTACGCCGCCGCATCAGCGTAGTCGCAGTACGACTGAGGAAGGGGTTGACCCCAGAAACGTAATAGTTCTCTTCCAGCACAGGTAGCTCGGTGTAGCGCTTGGCGGGTAGCCAACCGCTGACCTTAATGCCTTGCCTCTTCAGTTCTAGGGTAAGTTGGGTGACGACGGGGTCAGGCAAAGAGCCAAATAGCACCAAGGGCGGATGATCAGTATATTCCGATTCTTCAGCGGCGACTTCTTCTTTTTTGCGGCCAAAGTTGAGCAATTTGCTGATCGCATTGCGCTCATCTTTCTCGGTTTCTGTCGTCGGAGCTTTTTCGGGGCAACGCTGAGCCATTGCTGCCAGAACTGTATCTTCACCTTGAGTAAAGGCGTAGTCCAAGCCATTAGCTCGCGCTACCACAATGGGAATGCCGATTTCTGACTCTAGTTTGGGAGCCAAGCCTTCCAAGTCCATTTTGATGATTTCGGTGGTGCAGGTGCCGATCCAAACAATCACGCTGGGGTTGCGATCGCGCTTAATCTGCTCGCACAAGCGCTTGAGTTCGTTATAGTCGTTGAGCTGAGCGGAGATGTCGCCTTCTTCTAGTTCTGCCATCGCATAACGCGGTTCAGCAAAGATCATCACGCCCATCGCGTTCTGCAAGAAGTAACCGCAGGTTTTGGTGCCAAGGACGAGAAAGAAGCTATCTTCAATTTTTTGGTAGAGCCAAGCCACACAGCTAATCGGGCAAAAGGTATGGTAGTTACCCGTTTCACAATCGAAATTGAGGGCTTGGGGCTGAGTATCAGCAAGGGTCATGGACGGTATTCCTCTCCAAGGTTTTATGAGTTTGGTGCTGCTGAGGTCTAGACCATCATGAGGTCGAGTTCATCTTCCTGCTTCGGTGCGGGTGTGGGGTTGAGGTAGAAGTCAGACAGCAGCGCAAACAAATCGCGATCGGGGGAGTCGTTGGGCACAACCCCTTCTGGCTGAGCCAAAATCTGGTCAGCAATGTTGAGGTAGTAGTCGCAGACAAAGTTGAGCGAAGGATCAGATTCAGCCATCTCGAACAGAGTTTTGCCTTTGACGCGGGAAACCCGAATGTCTTCGATCAAGGGCAGCACTTCAAGTACGGGCATGGGCACGGCTTCGATGTACTTGTCGATCAGGTCACGCTTAGCAGTGCGGTTGCCGATCAAGCCAGCGAGACGTAGGGGGTGAGTTCTGGCTTTTTCCCGGACGGAAGCCGCGATCCGATTCGCCGCAAACAAAGCATCAAAACCGTTGTCCGTGACGATCAGGCAGTAGTCAGCATAGTTGAGGGGGGCGGCAAAGCCACCGCAAACCACGTCACCCAATACGTCAAACAAAATCACGTCATACTCATCAAAGGCGTTGAGTTCTTTCAACAATTTGACGGTTTCACCCACGACATAACCGCCGCAACCTGCGCCTGCGGGAGGACCGCCTGCTTCCACGCAATCTACGCCACCATAACCTTTGTAGATGACATCTTCGGGCCAAACGTCTTCGTAGTGGTAGTCCTTGGCTTGCAGCGTGTCAATGATGGTGGGGATTAAGAAGCCTGTGAGGGTGAAAGTGCTGTCGTGTTTGGGGTCGCAACCAATTTGCAACACCTTCTTACCACGCTTGGCGAGAGCGGCTGAAATATTGCAGCTCGTTGTTGATTTGCCAATTCCGCCTTTGCCATAAACTGCTAGTTTCACGCCAGTCTCTCCTATAAGTTCGTCTCAAAATCCTGAGCACGCATTGGTTACATGGTGCTTGAAGTGGCCGTGGCCTGCGCTTCGTCAACCTGTTGAGTGAATTATTGTCGAACTTCTAGGGAAAAGAAAGGACCTAAATAGACCTCCAGAGGTTTATAAAAGCGTTAGAGAAATCAAAAAAGTCTATTTGAGTATCTGAAGAACTCCCATTCTAGATGAATCCTAAAAAGCTAGTGAAAAAAGATTTTGTACTTTTATTTTTATAAAAACTGGAACAAAAAACAAAAATGCTACTCTATTTCCTCTCCAAGAAGACTGCTAACCCAATGCGATCGCCCCTTCTTCTTCAACTCCGCAAAGCCATGCCCTTAGGTGGGAAAAGCAGACAAGAGGCGATCGCGACACACCGCATCCCCTATATCTCTCCTGCACCCCCTCAAAGTTGGAGATGATGAGAACGACAGCAGCTTGAGTCAAGAACTGGCAACACTGTATGGAGCGATCCTCATTTGCGATCGCCCTTTGATGAGTACATATCCTCAGCGCCAACAGCCAGGATCAAGCCATTGCCAGATTTTTGTTAAATATGGTGAATTTTGTTCTGAGACGCCTTGGAACTTTATCAAACGTTATAGAACTACTTCTGTTCTGGGTGCTTGGTACTAGGCGAAGGCAGACCCAAACGATTGATGGCAGCAATCAGTTGATACAAGCGACCGAGATCTCGTTGATTAAAGTACAGCGCTAATCGCGGTAAATCGATCGTTTCGTCTGGAGCTTCTTGGGGCAAGGTTTTGCTTCGCTCAATCCGACCCTTCACCAAAATGTCACTGAACTCTTGATTGAGACGTTCAATATCTTCATCCATCAGCTCAGATTTGAGACGGATGATCAGCAGACTGCCCACATAGCGACTAGAGTGAAACACGCGATAGAAACTGGCGATCGCTTCACAGGCCACATCTAGGTCATCCGTAATCGTGTACAAGCTGGGGTCTTCAGGACTAATTAATCCTCGCCGGAGCAACTGCTTGTCAATGTAGTCCGCCCAATTCCGCCAGTAATCTCCACCTGGGCGATCGATCAACACCACTGGAACTGGGGCAGATTTGCCAGTCTGACTCAGAGTTAAAGACTCAAACGCTTCATCTTGAGTCCCAAAACCACCCGGAAACAGCGCCAAAGCATCACTTTCCTTCAAGAACACCAGCTTACGGGTGAAGAAGTATTTAAAGTAAATCAGTTTCGGATCGCCTTGGATAAAAGGGTTGGCCCCTTGCTCAAACGGCAGATTAATATTCAGGCCGAAGGATTGGTCTGCTCCCGCGCCTTCATTGCCTGCTTGCATGATGCCACCACCCGCTCCCGTGATCACCATAAAACCTTGTTCTGTGATCCGGCGGGCAAACTCGGCAGCCATCTTATACTCAACACTGTCGGGCTGGATGCGAGCAGACCCAAACATAGAAATTTTGCGGACGTGCCGATAAGGATAGAAAGCCTTAAAAGCTCGTTCCATATCCTGCAAGGAAGCTGTCACGATCTTCCAATCCAGGCGATCGACCTCACCCTCAGCCATCCGCATAATAGTCACCAAAGCTTGTTGAATTAACTCACCATGCTCATGGGTTGGGAGGCGGTTGATTAATTCAGTCAGATTGGTTTGGAGTGATGCAAGCTCATCAAAAGAAGATGGGGAGGCCATGAATGCTTCTAAACTGGCGGCATTCTATTCTACCGGGATTCTTAAGGGATTTGTGTGACGCAACAGGAAGCTGATTTTTAAGACTTCCTATCGGGGATCAATGCCAGAAGCACAAAATCAAGTTGAGGCAACCCACGGTAGCAAACAGTTAATTCTAGAAAAATCAAAAAGCGCTTCGGCATTCATGTCCTCAGCGCTGGTATCAGGAGAAGGTATTAGTTTTTAAGACATTACAGAAGTTTTGCTTCTGTAAATATAATTCACTAATCCATGAAAGTCTGTGTCAAAGATCCCTCAGAGAAATAGGTTGGCCCTGTGAGCTTAAAGATACTTTTCTAAAGTGTTTGCCAGAGTGGTCTTAGGTACAGCACCAACTACCATATCAACTCGCTGTCCTCCCTTAAAAATCATCAGCGTTGGGATGCTGCGGATACCGTATTGGCTAGCAACGCTGGGATTTTCGTCAGTATTGACTTTGACGACCTTGACTTGGCCATCATACTGCTGGGCAATCTCGTCTACAACAGGAGCGACCATCCGACAGGGACCGCACCAGGGAGCCCAAAAATCAACTAAAACTGGAACTTCGCTCTCAAGCACCTCTTGCTTAAAAGTAGAATCCGTAACTTGCGCGGCTGCTGACATGCTCGGAAATCCTTGCCTACGTGGTTTTCCCAAATTTTACCACAGAGAAAACAGTCACCTTTTGCCCTAAAGCTTATACATTTAGGTAGAAATTTTTATCAATTCTGCCTTTGAGAATCTTCCTTTAAAAATAGGAACCGCCCGAACGGTAGTTCAGGCGGAGTGTGGTGTGAGGAGTGAACGGAAACATGCGTCTCCGCTACTTTCTATTGTAAGCGACAGCTTTAGTTTTTCCAGAGTTCCAAGGTAGAGACCGGAAAAGTTTTAAGGATTTATTTGGGAAGTCGATTTACTTGCCCATCCCGAGTTGTTGCGCCTTCTGATAAACCTTACCTTCCGTTAATAGGGAGGGGGCAATCACGACTTCAACTTGCTGCATTTCCTTAATATTCTTGGCACCTAGCGTTCCCATGCTGGTTTGCAAAGCGCCCAAGAAGTTGTGCGTGCCGTCATCCAGCTGGGCAGGACCACGGAGAATTTGCTCTAGGGTACCTGTGGTGCCAACTCGAATCCGCGTGCCGCGTGGCAGAACGGGGCTAGGTGTTGCCATGCCCCAGTGGAAGCCGCGACCCGGTGCTTCGGCAGAGCGAGCAAAGGGAGAACCGATCATCACACCATCGGCACCGCAAGCGATGCACTTACAGATGTCGCCACCTGTGACTAGGCCACCATCTGCGATCACAGGAACGTAGTTGCCCGTTTCTCGGAAGTAATCATCTCGGGCAGCCGCACAGTCTGCGATCGCAGTGACTTGAGGCACACCCACACCTAATACACCGCGAGAAGTACAAGCCGCACCAGGACCAATGCCTACTAATACACCTGCTGCCCCTGCTTTCATCAGGTTCAGTGCCACTTCATAGGTGACACAGTTACCCAAAATCACGGGCATGGGCATTTCTTGACAAAACTGAGCCAGATCCAAAGGCACAACTGATTCTGGAGCCAAGTGAGCGGTCGAAACGACAGTCGCTTGAATAAAGAACAAATCAGCGCCTGCTTTGGCCACAATGGAACCAAACTTAGCCGCACCCGCAGGGGTGGCGCTCACCGCAGCAATGCCGCCTTGGCTTTTAATTTCTTGAATTCGTTGCTCAATCAGTTCTGGTTTGATTGGCTCTGCGTAAAGCTCTTGCATGAGGGGAACAAACTCGTTCGTTCCCACCGACGCGATTCGATCCAGAATGGGGTTGGGGTCAGCATAGCGGGTTTGAATGCCCTCTAGGTTCAATACACCCAACGCTCCCAACTGAGATAGGAGCACAGCCATTTTGACATCAACCACACCATCCATGGCACTGGCAATGATGGGAATTTGTCGTTCGATGCCACCAATCTTCCAGCTCGTATCGGCCAAGCTCGGATCAAGCGTCCGCTGACCGGGAACTAACGCAATTTCATCGAATCCGTATGCTCTGCGAGCTGTTTTGCCCCGCCCAAGTTGAATTTCCACGCTTCTACTTCTTCACAAGACCATTTGGACTAGACTACCAAATTTAGGTGAAGGATGGGTCTTGTCAGCGTGAAGGATTTGGTCTTTTTCGGTAAAAGTCGCAGCGATCGCTCAATTAATGCTGCCTATCCGGGAAAGCACTGAGCGCTTTTTAGTTTAACCCTAGAGCATCTATTTCTTTGCCAAAAGCTAAAAGAACTTAACGATCAGCCTGCTTCATAGGACGCTTCTTGCAAGAATGCCTAACGACTGAAGTCGCGGCTACAAGAACCAAGGCCGCCTCTGCAGCCTCATCGCCAAAAAGGTGGGATCGGCTCGTTACAATAAAGGAGCAGAGTTCCGACGATTCGGACTCGTTAAGTTTAAAGTTATTTAATAATCATTCGTCACCCCTTCGTTGAGACTCGGCACTTAGACTTTGATTCAAGCTGAAACTTTAGATCTTTTAGAATGGCCGCGCCTGTGCCAGCATTTGTCCACTTTTGCTGCTACCAAGTTAGGGGCGATCGCAGCGCGACACCTCACCATTCCCACCACGTTAGATGAAAGCTTAGGGCTACTGGCCCAAACCCAAGAAGTCTATCAACTCGAAAGCCGCCTCAGTTCAGGGCTGTCGTTTGAGGGCATTAGCGATATTGGCGAGGCGCTAGAGCGGGCCGAACGCCAGGGGTTGTTGGCGGGAGAAGAATTATTTGCGATCGCCACGACTTTGGCAGGAGCACGCAACCTCCGCCGTGTGATCGATAACCAAACCGATGTGCCTGTCTTAGCTGAGCTAGTCGCAGAACTTCGCACCTATCCAGAATTAGAGCAAGAGATTCATCGCTGCATTGACGAGCGCGGCAAGGTGATGGACCGAGCCAGCCCCAAACTAGGGGAAATTCGCGAACAGCAAAAGCAGGTGCGCGATCGCGTATATCAAATGCTGCAAAATATTCTGCAACGGCAGTCCAATGCGGTGCAGGAGCAACTGATTACACAACGGGGCGATCGCTTTGTGATTCCGGTGAAAGCGCCGCAGAAAGATGCGATTCCAGGGATTATTCATGACACCTCGATGAGTGGAGCAACCCTCTATGTTGAACCGCACTCCACGGTGCAGTTGAATAACCAATTGCGGCAGTTGTTACGGCGTGAGCAGGCGGAAGAAGAAGCAGTCCGACAAGCCCTGACCACTCAAGTGGCTGAAGTGAAGGCAGATTTGGAGCGGTTATTGGCGATCGCCACCACTCTGGACTTGGCAACGGCTCGTGCCCGTTACAGTCTGTGGTTGCAAGCCAATCCACCCCGCTTTGTCGATCGTGAGGCAGGCGAAAACGTCACCCTGCGAAACTTACGTCACCCGCTCCTAGTTTGGCAACAACAGCACGAACAAGGGCGCTCTGTCGTCCCAATTGATCTGGTGA
>DATNPE010000020.1:0-2744 GCA_036703355.1 Allocoleopsis sp.
TTTCGAGCAGTAAAGGAAAGAGCTCTTTCGAGAAGTCTGACTCTTGATTTTCTGGTAAATAATCTAAAACCTCTGGCTCCAAAATATAGGTGCCAGTATTAACCGTGTCGGAAAAAATTTCGCTGGTTGAAGGCTTTTCTAAAAAGCGGCGAATGCGGTTTTCTTCATCAGTAATGACTACCCCAAACTCAATTGGGTTGGGAACGCGGGTGAGAATTAAAGTTGCTTTCGATCGCTTTTGTTTATGAAATTCAATGGCAGCAGTTAAATCAAAATCGGTAACACTATCACCACTAATAACTAAGAATGTTTGATCCAGTAATTCAGAAATATTTTTAACGCAACCTGCCGTGCCTAGTGGTTGATCTTCCTCCACGGCATAAGTCATCTGCACGCCAAAATCACTGCCGTCCTGGAAATAATCCCGCATCACATCAGGCAAATAATGTAGCGTCGCAATGATTTCAGTAATCCGATGCCGCCTTAATAAATTGACAATATGTTCAGCAATGGGTCGATTGAGGATCGGCACCATGGGTTTAGGAAGGTCACAGGTGAGCGGTCTGAGCCGCGTTCCTGAACCTCCAGCCATCAGCACTGCTCGCATAAATCCTCCTTCCTCGCTTTTCTTAGCGCGCTTTACTTAGTCATTACATGATTCGTGCTCTCTAGTCTCCTATGGCAGTAGGACTTCGGGTATCCCCCAGAAGATAAGCTTGATCTGGGTTAACGCCATTCTTCTAGACGAAGCAGACCCACAGAACCCATGCTCTTACAGAATAATGAAATCTTCGATTTGCTGCCGTATTCAGGGCCTAATTCATTAAGTTTCTTCGCTATTCTCAGATCGACTCAATACCGTCATTCACGTTTCCGACTGATCAAAGCTACATTAGTTCTAGAGTTGGCATCAGTGCAGAACCCTACACTTGCGAGTAGTCATCTGGTGAGTCAGACCTAGAGCAGGAATGACATTGGTTCAGTCGCTGAAGTGAAAGCGCACGAATGGCAACTCAGCTAAGGTGAGCGATGCATTGGAGAAGAGAGAGGCATGACTACGCTGATTGGTTTGTTGTTGTTAGGCACCTATGTGGGCGGAATCTGGAAATTTTGGAGTGGGTTTCGTCGGACTAACTTCAGTCAAGGACGCATCTACTTAGGGTTGCTTTGGCCTGTGCTCATTGCCAACAAGTCTTATCGTCAAAATTTTACGAAGGCACTCAAGGGTTGAAAACCAGCATTATCTTTCGCCCATATCGGTCATGTGAAGTAGGAGGAATCGGTCAGGATGTCAGAAAAACGTAGCCGTTCCTCCAAAACTACATCCGGCGATCCACTCACCAGTGTGTTTAGCCAATCGACTGGTAACTCGCAAGCTCAGATTGCTTCAGTCACCCAGCGCTTCGATCGCGAGTACCGCCGAGAAGCCTTTGAACTACCAGAAGCAGTCGAAGCCATGCCCATCTTTCAAGACTGGACCGCAGGCACCCTGCAAACCAAAACCGCTTCACCCTTCTGGCAAATTGCTCAACCCCAAAAAAATCAACGCTGCCTAGACCTTGGTTGCGGCTTTAGCTTTCTAATTTATCCCTGGCGAGATTGGGGGGCTTTGTTTTACGGCCAAGAAGTCAGCACCTTCGCCCGCGACACCCTAATTGCTCGCGGCCCCCAACTCAACTCCAAACTCTTCAAAGGCGTAGAACTTGCTCCCGCCCATCAACTCAAATACGAACCCGACTTCTTTGACCTCGCGATCGCCACAGGCTTCAGTTGCTACTACCCCATCGACTACTGGCAAACCGTCATGACCGCCGTCAAACGAGTCCTTAAACCCGGAGCCTCCTTCGTCTTCGACGTCCTCAACCCGGACACCCCACTCGCCGAAAACTGGGCCATCCTAGAAACCTACCTAGGCGCAGAAGTATTCTTAGAACCCCTAGAAAACTGGAAAAAAGCCATCCAAGCCACAGGTGGGAAGATCACCAAAACCCAACCCAGCGAACTATTCCAACTCTACAAAGTGCAGTTCTAATCCGTTCCATCCAACCGATCAGATAACACTAACCCACCGCCCAGTTCAAAACCTTAAGATACCGACACTAAAAGCCCTTGTTGGAGGAGGTTTGGAGGACGCAACCGTCCTCCAACAAGGGGGTTTGGGGGATATCCCCCAAAGCTCGGATTTCAAAAGTAAAACCGTGACAAGAACTTAACGACAAGCCTTAAATCGCTTGAATCCACTCATAAACCTGATACTCCGTCCAGATCCCATTTTGCCAATAAGGATCACCCTCCACTAACTGCCGCACCGCTTGCTCATCCTCCGCCTCATAAATGCCAAAGCACAGCGTCAGATCCTGCGTTGGCCCAATCGTGATCAAAGTACCAGCCGCTTTCTGAGCCGCTAGACCATCCAAATGTGCTTGACGATAGGGAGCACGTTTCTCCAGGACGTTCTCGCAGTAACGCCCCTGCATCACATATTTCGGCATAGATAATTAACTTCTCAGATCCACACTAAACTTCTCAACCAACGCTTCCCGCACCTTCTGGTGTACAGGCTCAATATCCACATCCGTCAAAGTGCGATCGCTGGCTCGATACACCAAGCGGAACGCCAAACTCCGCTGACCCGCCGGGACATTCTCACCTCGGTACTCATCAAACAACTCAACGCGATCGAGCAGCGTGCCACCTGCCTTGGTAATCGTGCGCTGTAACTCTGCCACAGACACCTGAACTGG
>DATNPE010000021.1:0-4392 GCA_036703355.1 Allocoleopsis sp.
CGGCATTTTGTTCATCTCAGCCGCTTTTGCCAGCGAATATTCCCGTCTGATGCCGCTGCTGAAAGAACGGTTGTCAGTACCGACGCTGATTGGTTGCAGTGGCGGTGGCATTATCGGCATGGACGCTGATCAGGAGGCTCAGGAAATTGAGATGGAGTCTGCTCTCAGCCTCAGTTTGGCTTATCTGCCAGAGGTGAATGTCCATGCCTTCCATATCACAGGGGAGGAGATGCCCGATCTCGACAGTTCTCCCGATGCTTGGGTGAAGCTGATTGGGGTGGCACCGGAGGAGCAGCCTGACTTCATTTTGTTGGCTGACCCAATGTCGAAAATTAATGATTTGCTGCAAGGGTTGGATTTTGCTTACCCTGGCTCGATCAAGGTGGGAGGACAAGCAAGTGCCAATGCGATGGGCGGCAACAATGGCTTGTTTTGCAATTACGAACTCCACCGTGAGGGCATTGTAGGCGTGGCCTTGAGCGGCAAGATTGTGCTGGAGACGATTGTGGCTCAGGGTTGTCGGCCTATTGGTGAAACTTATCGGGTGACGGAGGGGGAACGCAATATTGTTTTGGGATTGGAAGCCCAAACGGATACGGAGTTGGGGTGGAGTAATGGTCAGGGGCGTACTCCGTTGACGGTGCTGCAAGAGCTGATTCAAGACATGAGTGAAGAAGATCGATCGCTGGCGCAGCATTCGTTGTTTGTGGGGGTGGCGCGGAATGCGTTTAAGCAAAAGCTGGAGCCTGGGGATTTTTTGATTCGGCAGGTGTTGGGGGTTGATCCGAGGGTGGGGGCGATCGCAATTGGGGATCGGGTACGTCCGGGTCAGCGAATTCAGTTTCATTTGCGAGATGCGGATGCTTCAGCGGAGGATTTACGGACGCTGTTGGAGCGTTATTGTGAGCAGAATTCTACGGATTCTTCACCGGAAGCGGCTTTGATGTTTTCTTGTCTGGGTCGCGGAGAGGGGCTATATGGAGAGCCTAATTTTGATTCGCATTTGTTTAGTCGCTATTTTGGCAATGTGCCTCTGAGTGGATTTTTCTGTAATGGGGAGATTGGCCCGATTGGGGACAGCACGTTTTTACATGGCTATACTTCGGTGTTTGGGATTTTGCGGCAAGGATAAGTTTTTTTGTTTGGTTGGTGGTTAAAGTTAGTTGAATCCGAGCCTTGGGGGCACTCGCCCCCAAACCCCCGCTGAGGGACGGTTGCGTCCCCCAGACCCCCTCCAAACGAACGTGAGTGTCGGTGTTTCGAGTCTTGTTTTTTCACTCCTTACCCCTCACTCCTCTCTCCTCACTTTCTGACTTTTGGCTCCTGGCTCCTCTCCCCTTTCCTTCTTCCCCTTTCATCCCTCATCCCTCATCCTTTTTTTTCAATCTCTTCCTTCCTACTCCTACAAGCTATTTCGTTGGTCGGAGGCGCGATCGCCTCTATTTTTTTTACTGTTTTAACTGTACGGATGAACATTGAATTGCAGTTTTGAAAATCTGGAATTTTTAATATGAATAAGGATTCTGCATCTTATCCCGATTCTTCAGGTATCAATCAGCCGATGGCTCCTGAGGAGGTTGATCCGAAGCAAAAGCGGGAACAAAAGGAAGAACTGGATCGCGTTGGGAAGGGCAATCTGACGGCTAATCCTGGCGATCGCATTGATGATTCTAAGAGTCTGCAAGAGAAGGCGCAGCAGGTGGCGGTGGATGCCCCAGATATCACAGGGGATCACATCACGGTGCCGACCTATTTTGTGGTGGATGAACCAGACGGTTCGCAAAAGCCACTGCATCACGTGAAGGATGCGGATGAGATTTCGGATGTGATTCGCCAAGCAAGGGTGGACGAAAATGGTGAGCGGGTTTGGTGGTAGGGTTCCTTTTGTCGGGGTTGTGGCAACGAGCTAAGGAGGGATTCTATGCCCTACGCGGAAATTAGGGAGTTACCGGATGCGGTGAAGCATCACTTACCGAAACATGCTCAGGAAATCTTTTTAGCGGCGTTTAACCACGCTTTTGATGAATACGAAGGTGAGGAAGAACGCGCTTTTCGGGTAGCTTGGGCGGCGGTGAAGCGAGACTACGAGAAAGGTGATGATGGCAATTGGCATCGTAAGCCTGACTGACACATCAGCTAACTCTCCAGGGCGCACCTCTGCGCCCTCCTCTCTATTCAATTTCTTATGAACAAATAAACCATCGTAGGGTGTGTTAGGCGAAGCCGTAACGCACCATCCTTTAAGTGTTTAATGCATCTCATGGAGTGTATCAGGCGAAGCCGTAACGCACCATCCTTTAAGCGATCGCAGCCCATAGAAAAGCTAAATTATTCAAGAATTGAATTTATTTGTAACGCGAACCATAAACCCCGTGAGGGTGAATAAACTTTAGGAGTAACGTCGATGAACTTGAAGGCAGTTTGGACGCTGCTTAAAGACACGGTGGCTGAGTGGCAGGCAGATAAGGTGCCATTGTTGGCGGCAGCGCTAGCTTATTACACAGTGTTTTCGCTGGCCCCGTTGCTGGTGATTGTGATTGCGATCGCAGGGTTTGTGTTTGGGCCTGAGGCGGCTCGTAACCAGTTGGATGAACAAATTCAAGGTCTGGTGGGTGCTCAGGGTGCGGATGCGATCCAAACCATGATCCAGAATGCTTACCAACCTTCGTCGGGCATTGTTGCTACTATCGTGAGTTTGGCAACTCTACTGTTGGGGGCTTCTGGGGTGTTTGCTCAGCTCCAGGATGCACTGAATACCATTTGGGAGGTGCCACCGCCAAAAGATGGTGTCAAGGGCATGGTTAAGGCTCGTGCCAGCTCTTTTGCCATGATCCTAGTCATTGGCTTTTTGCTGCTAGTTTCGTTAGTCGTGAGTGCAGTGCTAGCTGGGATTGGCAACTTCTTTGGTGATTTGATCCCTGGACTGGCTTTTGTTTGGCAGGTCGTCAACTTTGTCATCTCTTTTGCGGTGGTGACGCTTCTATTTGGCTTGATTTACCGGGTGCTGCCAGATGTGAAAGTGCCTTGGAGCGATGTTTGGCATGGGGCGATCGTGACTTCGCTCTTGTTTACAGTGGGTAAGTGGTTGCTGGGCCTCTACATTGGCAATAGTGGTGTGGCTTCTCCCTACGGAGCGGCTGGGTCGTTTGTCGTGGTCTTGGTTTGGGTCTATTATTCAGCACAAATTCTGTTGTTTGGAGCGGAGTTTACCCAGGTCTACTCGAAACGTTATGGCTCTCGCTGGCGGCTAGCGCGTAACAATACGCCTCCAGAAGCCGAAACGGAGACTCAAAGCCTCAGCCCGAAACGCTAAGACTCACCCCATTTCTCTGAGCCTACAAGTAGGTTAAGCCCGCGTACACAGCGACTAAGAATAAGCAGGGTTCGGAATCGCTTGGCAAGGCAGTGCTCTGAACGGTGAAGTCGGCTAGGGCGATCGCGACTGGCTTGATCCCGGACTCGTCTGCTGTAATCACAAGTTCACTGGCGATCGCTGGAACGGCTGGTGTGTCTTGGCGATCGCGGTGGCGACTGGCTTCGGGATCAACCACAAACCTAACTCTGTAGCGTCCGGGCTGATCCAAAATTAAGCAGGGAGTTAGCGTATCCGTATCGGTTAAACGCGAGTAGCTACCTGGCGGGGACTCGATCAGGTGCCATTCAAAGGCAGGAAATTGACCCTCTAACCAACTGAAGCTGTTCTCTCCTGCTTGAGTTGAAGAGACAGACGTTTCGCGCACTCGGATCAATTTCTGCGAGTCGTCTGAAAGACAGGCAACACAGCGAGGTTGCCAAGCATTGTAATTTTGCTTAACGAGCAGCCACTGTTCTTGGAGTTCGTAGCAAGTGGATGGCTTGGATGTGTGGGTTTCCCATTCTAGTGGAGGGGTGCGGTTGAAGAAGCTAGAAGCTGGAACGACGGATGAGCTAGGGACGCTGAGATCAACCCGATCTCCAGATTGGCTAGCTCTCATGGATGCTACGGTAGCGCTTAAAACTGTCAAAACCTTAGTTTTCACGGTGACCTTTAGTTCAATCAAGTTATTAAAAACCTGAAAATTAAGTTCCTAGGCTGGTTTCGACATCCCGCGCCTCGATAGCATTGGCATGTTGCAACCGTTTGCCTTAGTTAATTTCAAATTTATTGGGTTTACAAACCATAAAAGGTATCGAGACAACCTGAATGGGGTGAGAAGCCCTTTCTGGCTAGCAGGCAGCCGCTGTTTGCCCCCCCCAATGGGAGCAACGGAGCAATTGGTTGTCCTGCTATCAGTCCTTAGGTTGGCTCTAGATGTTTTATGCACCGCTTCTAAGTCGTAATTTTTTCTCAAGTGCGATACAAGCGCGATCGCTTGATGGCCTTCGGCTAGAACCCTCAGTTGAACAGCTTGT
>DATNPE010000022.1:0-5214 GCA_036703355.1 Allocoleopsis sp.
CTAAACAGCGTAGAGTAGATCCAGAGCGGTCCTTCCAGGCTCCCTCACAGCGGCGCTTTAGAGCCAATAACATTAAGCGGTTTGTGCGCTCCCAACGTTGGCCTCAACGGTTTAACACTTATGTGAGCAAAATGCGGGGCACTCCAGTTCAACTGCCGCAACCAAACTACAAGTATGTGTTTTGGTCTTGGTTAGGCGCATTCCTCGCGATCGCCACAACAGGCTATAGCTCGGCGATCGCCCATGCTCCAATGCTGATTGCGCCGTTTGGGGCCACCTGTGTGCTGGCTTTTGCTGCCCCTGACAGCCCGTTGGCCCAACCCCGCAATATTATTGGCGGTCATTGCTTAGCCACCCTCATTGGTTTGACTTGCTTACACTTGTTTGGCTCCGATGCTTGGGTCATGGCCTTGGCAGTCGCCACCGCGATCGGCTGTATGCAACTCACGCATACGCTGCATCCACCTGCTGGAGCTGATCCACTCGTGATTATCATGACGGGGGCGAGCTGGAAGTTCTTCTTTACCCCCATCTTGACAGGCTCCATCTTGCTAGTTTTGTGTGCAGTCGTGTTTAATAACCTGGCCGAGGACAGAAAATACCCAAAACACTGGCTGTAAGCTTCAGACCCGCAAAACACATCCTAAGGCTGCGGCAAGCTAAGAATCGTTGCAGTCAAATATCAAGGTGATAATCCATGCAGCTTTGCAGGGGAAGATGGATATAGGCCACAATAATGGTTCTAGCCCACATACTGACCTTGCATCTTTGTTAGCGACATCTATGAAGTCTTATCTGGCTGCCGCCATTCAAATGAATAGTCTGCCAAATTTGGAAAAGAATTTAGTGCAGGCAGAAGAACTGATCGACCTTGCGGTGCGGCAGGGAGCGGAATTGATCGGGTTGCCAGAAAATTTCTCTTTTCTAGGAGATGAAGAAGCCAAGCTGGAGCAAGCAGAAGCGATCGCCGTTGAGAGTGAAAAATTTCTCAAGACGATGGCTCAGCGCTTTCAAGTCACGATTTTAGGCGGTGGCTTTCCGGTTCCAGTCGGCAATGGCAAGGTTTACAACACCGCTTTGCTGATTGACCCCAGTGGACAAGAGTTAGCCCGCTACGAAAAAGCCCATTTGTTTGATGTCGATCTGCCCGATGGCAATACCTACCGCGAGTCCAGCACCGTGCTAGCAGGGATGCGGGTGCCACCCATCCATCCTTCTAAGGAGTTGGGTCAGATTGGGTTGTCGGTGTGCTATGACGTGCGCTTCCCAGAGCTGTATCGACATTTGTCGCAAATGGGGGCAGAAGTGCTATTTGTGCCCGCTGCCTTTACCGCTTACACAGGCAAAGACCACTGGCAGGTTCTACTACAAGCCAGAGCGATCGAAAACACTTGCTACGTGATCGCTCCCGCTCAAACTGGACGGCACAACACCCTACGGCAATCTCACGGTCATGCCATGATCATTGATCCTTGGGGCGTAATTTTAGCCGATGCTGGCGACAAACCAGGTGTCGCGATCGCCTCCATTGAGCCTGCTCGTCTCGATCAAGTCCGCCGCCAAATGCCCTCCTTACAGCATCGCGTGTTTATCTAAGCTCAGAGAGGCGATCGCCCTAGGGTGAAGCAATAGAAGCCAGAAGTTAGGAGCCAGGAGTCAGAACCTAGAAATTAGGAGTCCAGAAATGGGAGAACTCCTGAATTCTGGCTCCTGGCTTCTGTTTTCTGCAATTCTGACTCCTGGCTTCTGTTTTCTGTTTCCTTGCGTAAAGAAACCTGTACATTAGACGAAATGAGTTCTGCGGAAGCAATGGCTGATTTAACTGCCTGGGTAGCCTCCTCAATTTTTTCCCTGCCTTCGGTTGCACCGATGACTCCTTTGCTGGCAACAGCAGTGGAAGCTGAGAGTAGCGCTTTGGTGCTAGCAGGCGTATTGCTGAGCTTGGTTGTGGTTTATTTAGCCAGCAAAATTGGTGGTGAGGTTTGCGCTCGAATTAACTTACCTCCAGTGTTAGGAGAACTAGTCGGTGGCGTGGTCGTTGGCGTTTCGGCCCTGCATTTATTGGTATTTCCAGAAGGAGGAGCCGAGGCTTCTACCTCTGTCATCATGAATTTTATTCAGATGACCACAGATTTGAGTCCTGAAGCGATCGCCAGCTTGTTTTCGGCCCAAAGCGAAGTCATCTCAGTCTTGGCTGAGCTGGGCGTGGTGATTTTGCTATTTGAAATCGGTTTGGAATCCGATTTGAAAGAACTGATTCGAGTAGGACCGCAAGCAGCGGTGGTGGCGGTGGTGGGGGTCGCTGCCCCCTTTGCCGCTGGGACAGTTGGCCTCATTAGCATTTTTGGGGTGCCAACCGTGCCTGCCATTTTCGCGGGGGCTGCCCTCACGGCGACTAGTATTGGCATCACTGCCAGAGTTTTGGCAGAGATTCAGCGCTTGAGTTCACGGGAAGGCCAAATCATTATTGGTGCTGCGGTCTTGGATGACGTGCTCGGCATCATTGTGTTGGCAGTGGTAGCCAGCTTAGCGAAAACAGGCGAAATCGAAGTCAGCAACGTCATCTATCTCATTATCAGTGCCACGGTATTCTTAGTCGGCTCGATTCTCTTGGGTCGTTTCCTCAGCCCGTTTTTTGTCTCGATTGTGAATGAGCTGAAAACTCGTGGCCAAGTGCTCATTTCCGCCTTAATTTTTGCCTTTATTTTGTCTTACGTCGCAGCAGCCATTCAGCTAGAAGCAATTCTAGGAGCTTTTGCGGCAGGCTTAATTTTGGCTGAAACCGAAAAACGCCGTGAGTTGGAAGAGCAGGTCATTCCGATCGCCGACATGCTGGTGCCGATTTTCTTTGTGACGGTTGGTGCCAGAACTGATATTAGTGTGCTAAACCCAGCCGTACCCAGCAATCGCGAAGGGCTAATCATGGCGGCTTTTCTAGTCGTAGTCGCCATTCTGGGCAAGGTCATCACGGGTGTCACTGTGTTTGGTCAGCCCAATATCAATCGGCTAGCGATCGGAGTCGGCATGATTCCTAGAGGTGAGGTTGGTCTAGTCTTTGCGGGTGTAGGTTCCGCCAGTGGTATCCTCTCCAAGCCTTTAGAAGCGGCCATCATCGTCATGGTGATTGTCACAACCTTCGTCGCACCGCCTCTATTGCGTCTGGTGTTTCAAAACGGCTCTGATACCGCAACAACTGAACCCACAGACCTAGCGCTAGAAGCCAGCCAAGCCCAGCCCTTGCCTGAGACCTCTGAGCCATCAGGCGATCGCACGGGTGTCACAGAAACTTTAGAACCCACAATTGAACCAGGGCAGCGTTAGTTCATCAACCGCCGTTTATCCACTCCAACTGCAAGCAACTTCTTCAGGATTTTCTCTAGCTGTCCTGAAGAAGTTGCCTACAAGTTGATTATCACTAATGGATGAAACTTGTACGGCTGAGTCTGCGTCCAATCGCCTATCAATTTCAATTGAAGCGGGTGAGTCTTAGTGTCGCAGCCTGCCGCTCAATGATCACCAAGTCTCTTGGTATCGCAATCCTCAAGGGATTGTGAAAAGGGGGATGGGGGCACAGTTCCCACGCAGGGGTTTCACTCCTGGACCCCATTCAAGAATCAAAGCGGACTGCTATATCAGTTGAGCTGCAAGCAACATCTGCAACTAACGCTTTAGCTGAGACTCTATGTAATGCCTGCAAGGTGTATGGGTGTGAGGAGTATGGAGCAACAATTCAGTTGCAAATCATCAATGCAATTACGCGGTTGGAGCAGTCTGATTCAGGCAAAGGACTCTTCTAGCTAATCAACTTCTCGCTCATAAAGCTGTGCTGTCACCTAAATCATGGTATTTTTCAACGCAGCCTTAAAGTGTGAGTTTAGCAGAGGAACATAGCCTAGCATGGGGTTCGGCTTACTGAATTGGATTGATTTCCAACTCGCCCACAGCTTACAGCGACGCAATCCAAACGAGGAGAAATCACAGTGAGGCTTCACTGGCTACTACCCAGCTTTCTGGGCATTATTTTGCTGTCGTCCCCTGCAGAAGCGGCTAGACTACAGTCTTGGCAATTTGACGCCAACCAAAATCGACTTGACTTTACCACTGACGATGGGGTGCAACCCAGAGCTCAGTTAATTGCAAATCCGACCCGCTTAGTGATTGACCTACCGGGTACCAAGCTAGGAGGAGCCTTAAGGAATCAACAGTTGGGGGGAGCCATTCGCTCGATTCGAGTTGGCCAGTTTGACCCGCAAACCACCCGCATTGTCATCGAACTAACACCGGGCTATACCCTAGACCCTAATCAGGTGAAATTCCGGGGGCGTTCGGCGAATCAGTGGTCTGTGCAACTGCCGACACCGCAACCTGTTTCTGTGTCGGGCAATCCTGGCGTGGTCGTCCCTGACTCACCTGGCTCTCCTAGTACACCACCACCCGTGGTTGTCGGAGCCACAACTCAGATTCAAGGGGTACAGGTGACTCCCGATGGCATCTTTGTGCGGACGACAGGGAGAGCCCCAGAAGTAGACGTCGATCGCAGTGCCAACGGACAACAGATTGAAATTTCCCTCAAGGGAACGTCTATTTCTCCACGCCTAGACCCAACCCAGCGATCGCTGCTGATCAATCGCTATGGCGTCAGTCGGCTTCAAGTCACCCAAGCTCAAACTTCGCCGCCTGTCGCCCGCATCACTCTGAATGTGGCCCGAACCAGCCCCAATTGGCAAGCCACAGTTAGCAACTTAGGGGGTGTGGTTTTGGTGCCTACAGGCGGTGTCACCGCTGCCACAGTAGATAGCCAGCCAGTAACTCCTGACAAGTCTCGCCCCGTCCCAACCACACCTGCCGAAAACAATCAGGTCGCCACTATTGAAGCGGTGGATCTAGAAAATAACGGCAGTCAGCTACTAATTCGCGGCGATCGCTCATTTACCTACACCACTGGTTGGGACCGCAACTCTGGTCTCTACCGGATTACGCTCAACTCGGCTCGTTTAGCGGATCGGGTCCGGGGTCCCAAACTGGATGCTAGCAGTTCATTGCTACGGGTGCGACTGCGGCAAGAAGACCCCCGCACGGTCGTCATCTTGGTACAACCCGCAGCTGGAGTACAAATTGGCGAGGCAAATCAGCCCAGCAATCAAATCCTGGCTTTACAACTCCAGCGCTCCCGTCCAGCGACACCGCCAGGTACTAACACAGGGTCGATTCCAG
>DATNPE010000023.1:0-3857 GCA_036703355.1 Allocoleopsis sp.
GAATTCGCCTTGTAATGGAAACATCAATCCCTGATCTTTGGGTTCGTCAAGCAGCGGCTAGCGCGATCGCTGGGTACCAGAAACATCTCTCTCCTCGCAAAGGCTTCTCCTGTGCCCATCGGGTACTACATGGGGGTGAATCTTGCTCGCAATACGTGAAGCGGGTGATTTTAGAGCAAGGCTTAGGGGCTGCGATTCCAGCCATGCGATCGCGCTTTGTCGAGTGCAAGGTGGCGAACCAAGTTCTGCAAGCCCGAAGAAACCGTTGCAGACTGCAAGCAACTACCCGGATCGAGCGAGAAGAGTCAGAACGTAGCGATCGCGGCTCCCAGCCCCAAAACGATTGTTATGGATTAGATGGGTTACTGTCCTGTGTGGATTGCGCCGATCCCTGCTCACGCATCGACTGTGCCGACTGCACGAACTTGAAATGGGGAGAACAGGCCAATTGCGCCGACCTAGATTGCGGCTCTGGTCTAGATTGTTCTGGCTTGGACTGCAATGGCTTAGATTGCTCAGGCTGCGATTGTAGTGGAGCCGACTGTGGCAGTTGTAGCTGATCTTCCCTGCTACCAAATTCCCTCTAAATGCGACAATAAAGGCACAAAACCACAGAACACGTGGGCGATTGAGTTAACTTTGCGTACGGCTTGGTTCATACAGGGGGGAAGGAGATAGCAATGCTGAGAAAAATCGCAGCACTCTTAATTGTTTTATGTCTCAGTCTTTCTGGCTGTGCTGCTTCCGCCACCAGTGGCATGACTAGCTATATGGACAGCATTGATGGTTATCAGTTTTTGTATCCGCTCGGCTGGACTGAAGTTAAGGTCACGGATGGTCCAGATGTGGTGCTACACGATTTGATCGAGCCAACGGAAAATGTCAGCATTGTGATCAATCCAGTTCCTAATCAGAAAACCTTAGAAGATTTAGGCAGTCCGGGTGAAGTTGGCTATCAGCTCTCGAAAAGTGCGATCGCACCCGCCGGCTCGAACCGTAAAGCCGAACTAGTTACAGCGGATTCTCGCGAATTCAACGGCAAAACTTACTACACCTTGGAATACGCAGTGCAGCTCCCCAACAATCAACAGCGTCACAATCTCGCTAGTGTAGTGGTAAGTAATGGTCGGCTCTATACCTTAAATGTTTCCACCACGGAGCAACGCTGGCCCAAAGTGCGCCAACTATTTACTAACGTCGTTAAGTCTTTTTCGGTGAATTAAGGTTGGATGGGTATCCCACAGTTTGTTTTAGCCTCTGCTTCTCCGGCTCGTCGCCGCTTACTCCAAAACGCTGGGATTCAGCCGCTCGTAAGCCAGAGCAATTTTGACGAATCTCAAATCCAGCTCACCAATCCAGCCGACTTGGTGCAAACGCTAGCCCTGCGGAAAGCAGAAACCGTCACCCCCTACTTTACAGAAGCCCTGATTATGGGGTGCGATTCGGTCTTAGCGATCGATGGTGAAATTCATGGCAAACCCGCCGATGCAGCGGAGGCGATCGCCCGTTGGCAGCAAATGCGCGGCAGAATTGGCGATCTATACACAGGTCACGCCCTGATTGACTTGACCCAAAACAAGTCTTTAGTTCGCTGTCGTGTGACGCGCGTCTACTTTGCCAATGTCAGCGATCGCCAGATTGAAGCTTATGTTGCAACGGGTGAACCCCTGAACTGTGCGGGCTGTTTTGCTCTAGAAGGGAAAGGTAGTGCGTTTGTAGAGAAGCTGGAAGGCTGTCACACCAATGTTATCGGCTTAAGCCTGCCTCTGCTCCGACAGATGCTAACCGATTTAGGTTATGACATTACTCACTTTTGGAATAAGACCATCAGCTGAGTAGTTAATCCAGTATTCTAGCCAAGGTAGTATAAAGATTTCAACAAAAAACCTTTGCCACTGATTAAACTGAAAGTAGCAATCAAATCCTGAGACGGTCTGTCTTAGATCACATTGCCACAGCTCTACACCAGTTAAAGTTTGTATGAAGCTGGCTCGGAATCTTTTATTCCAGCAGTCACGAGAACGTCCGATGGCTCCTTCATTTGCAGATCTCTCTAATTTTCGCGCCAACATCCTGAACCAAACGGCTCCAGGACAAGTTTGTGGTTCGGTGCAGCTGTTTCGCGATCGCTACAAAGTTTTGCGAGTCTTAGGTCGGGGTGGCTTTGGTGTCACTTTCTTGGCCCGGGATATGTCCCTGCCTTACCACCCGCTTTGCGTGATCAAGCAACTGTGCCCCAAGGTGAATGATCCCCTGACTCTAGAACGTGCTCGTCGGCGCTTTGAGCAGGAAGCCAAAACGTTGAGCAAATTAGGTAGCCACGCCCAAATTCCTCAATTACTGAACTACTTTGAGGCTGATGGCGAGTTTTATCTCGTGCAGGAATATATTCGTGGCTCTACATTGACGCGAGAGATTCGGCGCTATGGTCCGCAATCAGAGGCAGCCGTGAAGAAGTTTTTGCTAGAAATGCTGCCCCTGCTGCGCTACATTCACAAGCATCGCGTGATCCACCGCGACATTAAGCCGCAAAACATTATCCGTTGCCACGACGACGGCAGACTAGTGCTGATCGACTTTGGGGCGGTGAAAGAATACATTGCTCGCCTAGAGGACACGACCTATCGGGCCCCAACTACCCACTTTATTGGCACCGTTGGCTTTGCTCCACCAGAACAGCTCTCCATGCGTCCGGTTTATGCCAGCGACCTCTATGCTTTAGGTGTGACCTGCGTCTATTTGCTCACAGGTAAGTCCCCCTTTGATTTTGACTACGATCCTGAAACGGGCGAGATTGATTGGCGTGGCTCTGCTCAGGTGAGCGATCACTTTGGTCGGGTACTCACCAAAATGCTGCATCATGCCCCCCGCGATCGCTATCAATCTGCTGATGCTCTACTAGGGGCACTCAATTTAGAGCCTTACCTGGATAGTCTGGCAGATTGTATGAGTGTGCAACCGCAGCGCCCCGAACCTGCTCACGCTCATGCCTCTGAGACTGCTAGTGATGGCTATCAATCTCCTATTGCTCGGACGGCGATCGCGATTCGGGAATGGAGATCCAAACTCCAAAATCGAGAACTGATGAAGCGCAAACATCTAGTTCCGATTGGCGTGGTGAGCACCACGACTCGCAATCCCCTACACCCATAAACCCGCTGCTTTGCCTCACTCAGCTGCTTTGGTGTGCTGACCCTTAGGCGTGGCGATCGCTCGTTTGTGCAAAGCTTAATGAACTGCTCCGGAATTTAGGATTGGCGCAACGCTAGTTAAACTTAGATTGAATTTAGCAAGTTTTTGATTGAAGCTAGATTCAAATAAGTGTCGGGTGCTTGGATATCTAGAAAACTGAAGTTATCCTAACTGTAAAGCTCTGCAACCTTTACCTTGCTGCATCGTGCTATGCCATTCTCAAAACAGCTTCCTGCTCCGGTTAGTCACCTCAAAGCCAGACTACGGGCTTTCAAGCGGCCTATGGTATGGGGACCCAGCATTATTTTGCTACTGATTGTGTTTTTTACCGTAGAGTACTGGCTCAATCCTCAATGGTTTGAAAACACTCCAAGCACTGCGAATGCAGAAGGTGGGTTTAATCCATCCGTTTCCTCGGAAGATGGGGCGATCGGAGCAGACATTGACAGCCTACCCTTGTTGCTGAATCAACTGAATGGAACCCCAAACAGTCAAGCGACAGACCAGACTCAGCAGCAAGACAAAATTGCTAAAAAAACGAGCTTGTTTGACGAATTACTCAAATCCAACAATCCAGCTGCGGCCCTCGACAAAGACAGTCAACCTAGTGACGGTTTGTCCTCATCCCCAACCACCTCTCCACTTCTTAGTTCCACAAGTGGTGT
>DATNPE010000024.1:0-11003 GCA_036703355.1 Allocoleopsis sp.
GCCACAATCGTCCGAGTCGTGAAGGTTTTACCGCAGCCTGGGCCTCCCGTCAGTATCAAGACTCGCTGACTCGCGGCCATTTCCACAGCTTGCCGCTGTTGCTCAGAAAGGGCCAGTCCAGTTTTAGCGGTAAAGCGCTCAATCCAAGCCCGCACTCTGGGCAAATCGACGGTGATGGGACGCTGCAACCATTGCCGTAGCCGCTCAGCCATATTGCTTTCGGCCTGGAAGAAGGCAGGCTTGTAGCAAACAAATTGGCCGTGCAACTCGCCTGAGCCACTTTGCATCACCAGTTGATCTTCCAAAGCCATCTGCGTCACGATCGCTGAGATTTGCTCTGGGTCTGGTTGATGGTCTGTCAAGGTTAAGCGGGCGACCGTTCGTTCGACTAATTCTGGCTGTGGTAAAAAGCAGTGCCCTTCCTCACTCGCTTCCGACAGCACATGCAGTAAGCCACTGCGGTAACGAAACTCTGAATCAGGTGCAATGCCGAGATTCCGAGCGATCGCATCTGCGGTAACAAAACCAATCCCATAGACATCGGTTGCTAGTTGGTAGGGGTTATAGGTGACGGTGGCGATCGCCTCTGCCCCGTACTGTTTGTAAATTTTGACAGCATAGGTGGTGGAAACGCCGTGACTTTGCAGAAACAGCATCACCTCTTTGATCGCTTTTTGGGCTTCCCAAGCGGCCTGAATCATTTTGACCCGCTTTTGGGCAATACCTGGAACTTCACCCAGGCGATCGCAGTGGTTCTCGATAATGTCTAAAGTTTCTAAGCCAAAGTGGGCCACGATGCGCTTGGCTGTCACTGGGCCAATCCCCTTAATCAGGCCACTCCCTAAATATTTTTCAATTCCGGTTAAAGTTGCAGGTTTAGTTTCTCGGTAATAAGTCACCTCAAACTGTGGGCCAAACTTGGGATGGTCTCGCCAAATCCCTTGCATTTGTAGTGTTTGTCCCGCCTGGATATTGGGAAAGTTGCCCACAATCGTGACTAGCTCTCTGGCGCGGGGTGCCTTGAGCCGAGCCACGGTATAACCGGATTCTTCCGAGTGAAAGGTGAGGCGCTCCACCACTCCTTGCAGTTGCTCGGTATGAGCAGCTTGGGCGGCATTTGCTTGGCCATAGGAGGGGGAAGGAGTGGACATAGTAACCCAATAACCTTATCAACAGCGACCAAATCAGAACTTTAAACGCTTAAAATGATGAACCTGGTTGCTTCAAAAACTCTGCTTCTTCCGCAGTGGTGGGGCGTCCCAAAATTTGGTTGCGATGGGGGAACCGTCCAAACCGCTCAATAATTTCTTGGTGCCGCACTGCGTAAGGAAGCATATCAGCAGTTTCTGGATGGTCACTCAACTGTCGAAACAGTTCTACCGACAAGCGCTGGTGTTCTAAATTTTCACTGTGCTCGAAAGGCAAATAAATAAAAACCCGCTGCACGGGCAACAAAGCTTGATCAAAATCCTGAGCGATCGCGTGCTGAGCCGTGACTAAAGCCTGAGCATCTGTAGCAAAGGCTCGGCGATCGCCGCGAAATAGCTGACGCGGAAACTGATCGAACAGCAAAATCAAGGCCAAGCAGCCATCGGGGGAAGCGGTCCAACCGTTGTAGTTGCCAGCAGCAGCGGCTTCATAATCTGGCAAAAAGCGATCGCGGATGTCTTGGTCAAAATTGGGATCTTTCGAGAACCAAACCTTGCGGCTCTTACCATAGCTTGCGGATTCGGGATTGCCGAACCAAAAATTCAGGATTTGCTCAATGGATGACATTTTGCTGCCAGTACTGACCCTGATCCAAATTCTAGCGATCGCAGCCGTCTCTTTTGTGCCTTTCATCTTCTAATGCATGTTTGTAAGAATAAAAATGTAACGAATTTTACCAAAAATTAGATTGATCCCCATTGAAAAGGCTAGGCTACGGATAGATACCCAGTTCGCAAAAAGACTGCGATTGTGAGAGTAATACTATGGGTTCATCCTCCCTTCTTCCTTTAGAACCTGCTTCGCCTGCCCACATTTGTCCCTTAGACCAAACTTGTAGTTATTTAGACCAAGCCGCCAGAGAACTCCAGCTAGATCCAGGCATCCAAGCGATCCTGAGCCACCCTCGTAAAGTTGTCACCATTTCCATTCCGGTCAAGCTGGATAACGGGACTGTGCAAGTTCTGGCAGGACATCGTGTGCAGCATTGTGATGTGCTTGGCCCTTACAAAGGGGGTACCCGCTACCATCCCGCCGTCACCCTCCGAGAAGTTTCCGCCCTGGCCATGCTGATGACTTGGAAATGCGCCCTTCTAGGCATTCCCTATGGTGGCGCGAAAGGCGGCATTGCCATCAATCCCCACGATTACAGTATCGGTGAGCTAGAACGCATTACCCGCCGCTACACCAGCGAGTTAATCAAAGATATTGGCCCCTCCGTGGACATTCCCGCACCCGATGTTGGGACTTCAGCACGAGAAATGGCCTGGATGATGGACACCTACTCCATGAACGTGGGCCATGCTGTGCCAGGAGTCGTTACAGGCAAGCCGCTCTCGATTGGGGGTTCTCGTGGACGAGAAATGGCCACGGGGCGGGGTGTGATGATCACAGTGCGGGAAGCGCTGGCAGCCCAAGGTAAGTCTTTGGCAGGTGCCCGGATCGTGATCCAAGGCTTCGGTAATGTGGGTCGCTCTGCCGCTGAGCTGCTGTACGAAGCTGGGGCTAGAATTCTTGCGGTCTCCACCAGTTCCAATGGTGTGTTTGCAGACGCAGGTCTAGATATTCCAGCCTTGCTCGCTTATGCTGCCGAAAACCACAAGAGTTTGGTCGGTTTTCCTGGCTCTACGCCCATTACCAATGACGAACTGCTACTTCTTCCTTGTGATGTCTTGATTCCAGCAGCTTTAGAAAACCAAATTACGGAAGCGAATGTCGATCAAGTCAAAGCGCAGATTGTGGTAGAAGCTGCCAATGGCCCTGTGACGTTAGCAGCAGACCAAGCCCTAGAAGCCAGAGGGGTTACGGTATTTCCTGATATCCTCGCTAACGCGGGTGGAGTCGTGGTCAGCTATTTGGAATGGGTGCAAGGGCTGTCCTATGTTTTCTGGGATGAGGAGCGGGTGAACCGTGAAATGGAAACTTTGATGGTTCATGCTTTCCAGCGTGTCTTGAATCAGTCTCAAACCCGCCAGGTGCCACTCCGCTTAGCCGCTTATACTCTAGCTGTGGGCCGAGTAGCCCAAGCCGTAAGCGATCGCGGTCTCTATCCCTAACGATTCGTTGTTGTAGAAGACTTATTGTAAAGCGATCGCCGTTGCCTGGATTACAAAAAGGATGGCGATCGCTTTTTTCGTGCGTTCTGATAAAGCAGAATTACTTTTCCCACGTCACAGTTACAGCGTGGCCTTGGCATTGCTGTTTGATTTGCTTCAACTTTTGCTGAGTTACTTCCCCGTATAAGTGCAGCCGCTTTTGGTGAGATGGATAGTACTTGCTATAGGCTAGGACTTGCCCCAGACCGTGTTTCCAATCTGGTGCACATTTAACTTCGATGACTTCCTTTTTTGTAAGAACATCGATTCTGCCGTCTGGAGTTTGAACTTCAGTTTTGCCTTTTAATTTTGCAGCTAAGCGATCGCGGTATTCAGCTTCCCGGCCAGTTTTTCCCCTATCAAAAGAACTTTCTACGAATTCTTTTAAGGGTTCCGGAGTAACGTCAATCAGTGCGTCAACTAAAAAATTTTCTAAATTCTGGCTTAAGTCTGAAACTGACTTTTTAATCAAACGTTGGAGAGGATCAGCTTTCCTTCTAGGCATGATATTTGAGACCTAGCAACCACAGCCAGAAATTACGACATCTTTGAGTAATCTCTTTAAATCGTCGGAAATTGGTAATCCCTGAATTTCTCGTACAAGTTTGTCTTGTGGTTCAGTTTTTCTGCGTTCGCAGTAAATGCCTTTCAAGAAACCTTCAATTCCAACTTTTGCCAGAGAATCAGTTACTAAGGCTGTGATTCCTAAGACTCCTATACCACCAAGCATCCCAAAAGGGCCACCTAGCGCAGCAAGGGCAGTCGTGATTGCGGCAGCTCCAGCAAAACCTGTAGTAGCCATTGCAATTACGAGCATTACACCAGGTAGCCCCAAAGCTGCAACTTTTCTGAATGCATCATCCACAGCTGTTTCCTCCAACTATCGGCATTTCTAAAGTTAAAGAGTGCCCATAGCTGGCCCTCGCTCAACAGTTTTCTAGGACAGCCAAGATATTCAGATGCAGACGTAGCAGAACAGCTTGAAACTGCTCAGCTGGCGTGCTGTTTGTACCACTCAATTGTGCTTTTTAGCCCTTGCCTGAAGTCCATTTGCGCTGTGAAACCAAAGAATTCTTTGGCTCGTTCGGTATCCAAGCAGCGGCGAGGCTGACCATTGGGCTTATCGGTTTCCCAAACGATTTCACCCTTGAAGTCCATCAGTTCACAAATCAGCGTCACTAGATCCCGAATAGAGATTTCGTAACCTGTGCCGAGATTCACAGGTTCAGCGCCATTGTAGAACTGGGTACCCATGACAATGCCACGAGCCGCATCTTCCGAGTAGAGAAACTCACGGGTGGGGCTACCATCACCCCAGACGGGGAGTTGCTGGTCTCCCCGTTGCTGAGCTTCGTAAACCTTGCGAATCAACGCTGGAATCACGTGAGAACTGCGCGGATCGAAATTGTCCTCAGGCCCATACAAATTCACGGGCAACAAATAGATGCCGTTGAAGCCATATTGCTGGCGGTAGGATTGGAGTTGGACCAAGAGCGCTTTCTTCGCCACCCCATAAGGAGCATTGGTTTCTTCAGGATAACCATCCCAAAGATTCTCTTCCTTAAACGGTACTGGAGTGAACTTGGGGTAAGCGCAAATAGTGCCGACGCAGACAAACTTCTGCACCCCTGCTTGATAGGCAGCATGAATCAACTGCGTGCCCATCATCAAGTTATCGTAGAACAGCTCTGCTGGCTTCTCCCGGTTGAGTCCGATGCCACCCACATGCGCCGCGAGGTGAATCACGACATCCTGTTGATCGACCGCTCGTTGGCAGTGATCCAGGAATCGTAGATCGTAATCCCGCGATCGCACGACGGTAATCTTCTGGGAATCAGCACCTGCCTGTTCAAGCTGGGCTACTACCTGACGACCCAGGAAACCAGCGCCTCCCGTCACCAAAATCCGTTTCTCTCTGAGATCCAGCGTTGTCATGGCTTTTTTATCTCGGTTGGAATTAAATCAGGAATGTGCAGAGATTAGCTCATGACATTGCTGACTTCGTGGCGAATGGTGGCTTGTTCCAGAGACGCACCTCTACCATTTTCCATCGTAATTCCCAGGGCCTGCAAGTCCGCCTCGACCATGATGGCAACGAGCTGCTCAAAGGTAACAGAAGGTTCCCAACCGAGTTGTTGCTTGGCTTTGGCTGGGTCACCAATCAGCAGATCCACTTCTGCGGGGCGCAAATAGCGCTCATCAAACTCCACATAGTCGTGCCAATCAAGGTTGACGCACTTGAAGGACAAATCGAGAAACTCACTAATCGAATGGGTTTCACCCGTTGCCACCACATAATCATCGGGTTGGTCTTGTTGCAGCATCAGCCACATCGCCCGCACGTAGTCTTTGGCATATCCCCAATCCCGCTTAGAGTCTAAATTACCCAGGTACAGCTTCTTCTGTTTGCCTGCGACAATGCGCGCGATCGCACGAGTAATTTTGCGAGTGACAAAGGTTTCGCCCCGTCGAGGAGATTCGTGGTTAAACAAAATCCCATTGCAAGCAAACAAGCCATAGGATTCGCGATAGTTTACGGTCTGCCAGTGAGCATACACTTTGGCACAAGCGTAAGGACTACGGGGATAGAAGGGAGTGGTTTCGGTTTGGGGAACTTCCTGAACCTTGCCAAACATCTCGGAGGAACCCGCTTGATAGAAACGCACTTCCAAACCAGTCCGGTGTTGGTAGTCGCGGATGGCTTCTAGGAGGCGGAGCGTACCCATCCCAACTGCATCTACAGTGTATTCTGGGGAGTCAAAGCTGACGCGCACATGGGACTGAGCCCCCAAGTTGTAGATTTCTTGAGGCTGGACTTCTTCTAAAATCCGGCGCAGCGTGGTTCCATCGGTGAGGTCGCCGTAGTGCAGAAACAAACGCGCTCCCTCTTTGTGAGGGTCTTCGTATACATGGTCAATCCGGTCTGTATTGAAGGTGGAAGTTCGCCGGATAATGCCATGAACTTCGTAACCCTTCTCTAACAGCAACTCCGTCAGGTAAGAACCATCTTGACCTGTAATACCTGTAATTAGCGCTCGCTTCCGTTGGGTCATTTGCAAAGTTCCTTCTGTGGCTGACATGGGGGCTGGGGAAACATAAGTTTTCACCTATATACATCCCATTTTTGTGGAGCATTGCTCAGGAAAGTACTCTGTCGTCAATGGTAAGCCATCTTTTGAAGTCGCTTGCCTATGAGCATGCCGCACAAGTAGATAGATATTGCTGGTGTTGAGAGTCAATCCATACGTTAGCTTGAAATTCTCAACAAAACATCAAAAAACTATGTAATGTCTGCAAAGAATTAGTAGCCTCTGTATATTTTTGCCAAAGATTGCGGTTGCCCCTTCCTCCAAGGAGCTAAATCAGCTGATACTGTATATTTAGACACTAATAACAAAGAAGTTTACGCTTTCAGCAAAGAGGGATTTGCTTCAATAAGCGCCGTTTTTACTCGGAAAGATCACAACCCCAATTGTTTTGACAATTAGCCAGAGGTCCATCGAAAAACTACGGCAGTTAACGTAGTAGAGGTCCATCAAAACCCGTCGATGGTAAGGAATATCGTTGCGTCCAGAAACTTGCCACAAGCCTGTAATGCCAGGTTGAATGGTCAAGATGCGGTCCATATATCTGCCGTACCGAGGCAATTCTTCCTCCACGAGAGGGCGAGGGCCTACGACGCTCATGTCACCTTTGAGCACATTCCAAAACTGAGGAAACTCATCCAAGCTAGTGACTCGTAAGAATCGTCCAATCCAGGTAATTCGAGGGTCGTATTTTAACTTGAAATTTGCTTCAAATTCTTGTCGCGCATCGGGGGAGGTTTCCAATAGCTGGAGCAACACTTCGTCAGCGTTTTCGACCATGGTTCGGAATTTGATGCAGCCAAAGGGCTGACGATTTTTGCCAATGCGCTCCTGAACATAAAAAATCGGCCCTGGAGAGCTAAGGGCAATCAACAGGGCCAGGAGCAGATAAACCGGAGAGAACAAAATCAGAACCGCAAGCGAAAACCCAATATCAAACAGCCGCTTGAAAAACTCCCCGTCTAGACTAACTAACGTGACAGGCGGCAAGCCCCGCTTGAAAATTGCCCGAATTGTCTTGCCGGAGATAAGTTGACTTTCGGCAGTCATTGTACTCCTTCAACTCACAAACTCACACCACACACAGTCCTGATCATAAGGCCAGAAACACCTTCTACGGCGATTTTGGTCTAAAAGGCAATGCTCCGCTGAGATCGCTAGACCGAAATTCTTGGCAGCAGTGTTCCACGAAATCGAGATATTGTTGCACAAACGCTTTGGTGTCAAAGGTTAAGGCGTGCGATCGCACCACCTCAGCACTAAACGCCTGGGCCTGAGCTTCAAAATACTCTACTGCTTCAATTAAAGCCACCTCCGATTGAGTCGAGAACAAAACTCCAGTTGCAGCATCAGGATGCTGACGCAGATCTCGCACCGTTTCCAACGCGCCACCTGCTCCATAGGCAATCACAGGAGTGCCACAGGCTTGGGCTTCGACGGGAGCAATACCGAAGTCTTCATGGGCAGCATAAACAAAAGCTTTCGCTTCTGCCATATATTTCGCTACCACTGCGTCAGATTGCCACCCCAAGATTTGCACATTGGGTTTGGCGATTTTACGCAACTCTGGCAGTTCTGGGCCACTACCAATTACTACGAGCGATCGCCCCAGTTGGTTAAACGCGCGAACAATGAGTGATGTTTTTTTGTAGCTCACTAACCGCGAAACGGTGAGGTAGAAGTCTTGCTTTTGCGCTTGAAAAGGAAATCGCTCTGTTTGTACAGGTGGATAGATCACCGCAGCGGGCCGCCGATAGTAGCGCCAGATCCGACGGGCCGTATTCTGAGAATTGGCAATGAAATAGTCTACTCGATTTGCTGAAAGCACATCCCATTGCCGCAGGTAGTGCAGTAGCCAGCGAGTGACCCAGCCCGGAATGCCTCGCCCCATAGCACTGCTACGCAGATAGTCGAAGGTCAGATCCCAGGCATAGCGCATGGGCGTATGACAGTAACAGATGTGCAACTGATGGGGTCCCGTCAAGATTCCTTTCGCCACGGCATGGGAAGAGGAAAGCACCACATCGTACTGGCGCAAGTCTAGTTGTTCGATCGCCAAAGGCAAAAAAGGTAGATACTTTTGGACCCCACTGCGAGCACCCGGAAAGTGTTGTAGAAAAGTCGTGCCAATCTGACGCTTAAACAAATAACTTTCTGGGTTGGTAGATTCGAAATCAATTAGGGCATAGAGGTCTGCATCAATATGCTGCAAAATCTCTTGCACTACTAGTTCCGAACCCCCCGTTGCTTTCGGCGTTAACCATTCATGAACCAGCGCGTACTTTAATTGCACAGTCAGTTTAGAGATTGGGGAGATTAAATCTTCTCAAGGAATTCATTGCAGAGTTAGTAATACTCTACGAATGAAAAGTTGATGAAAATATGAATTACTGTCTAGCCTCAACCCCCCTTTGGTCAAGAGACTGAGAGAGAGTAAAACGTGAGCAGCGCTTCACGGCTTCTGAGGCTAAGAGGACTTCGATCTCGCTAAATCTCAAATACTTTTAACCTTTACGATTAGTGCGATCGCCATCAGGAAAGATCTGGGCCTGAGTTCAAGCGCATGTTCGAGTGCATGATTGCTCAGGTTGGCAGTGCTTTGAGTTTAGTCAAGCTAAGCACGACTAAAAAGCAGATAAATTGCACTAGGACAATGCTAGGACCAGAGGCAAAATTTAAGGCTCCGGACACTAACATGCCCAAAATGCTACTCAAGGCCCCGATCGCGACTGATAGCCATAGAAAGCGAGCAAATCGCTGGCTGAGGAGTTTGGCAGTGGAGGCGGGAATCACCAAAAAGGCATTGACCAACAAAATCCCGATCGCTTTGATGGAAACGGCAACAGCCAGAGACAGCAGCACCACAAATAAATAGCGATGCAGTTGCACAGGAACGCCTTGGACTTGAGCCACTGCTTGATTCAGGGTGAGCAGAATTTGTTGTCGCAAGGTGGACAGCAAGAAAGTGGCACTGATAATCAGCAGCAGCAGAGTTAACACTAAATCGGTACTGTTGATGGCTAAAATGTCGCCAAACAGCACGCCCATCAGGTTGCCTCGGTAGCCTTGAATAAAGCTGGTCAGGATTACCCCGATCGCTAAAGCCCCTGAAAGCACAATGCTGAGGATGTTGTCACTCCACAAATCGGTTTGGTCAATCAGGTAGAGCACTGCTAGACCAAACAGCAGGGTAAACGGTAGCAGCATCCACGTGGGATTGAGCTGTAGCAGCACCCCCAGAGCCACTCCGACTAGAGCGGCATGACCTACCGCATGACTAAAAAATGACAACTGCCGCAACGTCACAAAGCAACCCAGCAGCCCACCTAAGACTCCCATAAGAATGCCCCCTGCGATCGCCCGTTGCATGAAGGGGAATTGCAGGAGGTCCAGGAGTTGCTGCGGTTGAGTGACGCTAGTGACGGCAAACTGGTCAACCTGAAGCCAAGGCAGACAGTCTAAGAGCATGATGGGTGGTTGAAAAGCATGAATAGACTGTACAGCCTGCTGCTACTGTTCTTCCATCAAGTTTTGATCAGACTGCGGCATAATTATGAAAGTCCTTAAAAGTCGCTTTAATATCCAGATATCTTGATGATGTCAGCAACCAAAGTTTGTTATCGTCTTTGATTTTACATAAACAAAAGTTAATTTTTGCATCGTAAAGCTTTACTCTGGTTTTAGGCTGACCCTGCTTCTGGCTCCTCTAGCTGAGATGGAAGCAGAAACTGGGCCTCGTTTGTGCCCTCAATCAGCCTTGGCAGGTGATCAATCAAAAATTATGGCTAAGCAGCGCGTTCTTTCTGGCATTCAACCGACGGGTAATCTCCACTTAGGCAACTATTTAGGAGCGATTCGCAATTGGGTCGAAGGCCAAAGCCAATACGAAAACTTCTTCTGTGTGGTTGATCTTCATGCCATTACTGCGCCTCACAATCCAGCTACTTTAGCGGCTGACACCTACACGATCGCAGCGATTTATCTGGCTTGTGGCATTGACTTGCAGCACGCCCATATCTTTGTGCAGTCCCACGTTCCTGCCCATAGCGAACTCACTTGGTTGCTGAATTGCATCACTCCCCTGAACTGGCTGGAAGACATGATCCAGTTCAAGGAAAAAGCCGTGAGACAAGGTGAAAACGTCAATGTGGGTTTGCTCGACTACCCCGTGTTAATGGCTGCCGACATTTTGCTTTACCAAGCGGATAAAGTCCCCGTGGGAGAAGACCAAAAGCAGCACTTAGAGTTAACTCGTGACATTGCCGCCCGCTTTAACCATCAATTTTGTAAGGACAAATCTCCTACTTTTAAGCTGCCAGAACCATTGATTCGAGCCGCAGGGGCGCGAGTCATGAGCTTGACCGATGGCACTCGCAAGATGTCTAAATCTGATCCGTCGGACTTGAGCCGCATTAATGTATTGGATGCACCGGAGCAGATCCAGAATAAAATTAAGCGCTGCAAAACAGACCCGATTCGGGGCTTGGAATTTGACAACCCAGAGCGACCTGAGTGCAACAACTTGCTGACGCTCTATATGCTGTTGTCGGGTAAGACCAAAGCTGAAGTAGCGGCAGAATGTCAGGATATGGGTTGGGGACAGTTTAAGCCGTTG
>DATNPE010000025.1:0-3370 GCA_036703355.1 Allocoleopsis sp.
GGTGCTGTTTTCCGGAGCAGTCGAATCAGCCTGTGGTTACGCCGAGGCTGCCGTTGGCCCCTTTTACTGCCCCAGAGACGAAAAAGTTTACATTGACTTGAGTTTCTACGAAGACCTGCAAAACCGCTACCAAGCACCCGGAGACTTTGCTCAAGCTTATGTCGTGGCTCATGAAGTCGGTCACCACGTCCAGAATTTGCTGGGCATCTCCGACAAAGTGCGATCGCTGCAAAGCCAAGCCAGGAGCAAAGCAGAAGCCAATGAACTCTCCGTCCGTCTAGAGCTACAAGCCGATTGCTTTGCAGGCGTATGGGCCAATCAAGCCAATCGCTCCCGTCAAGTTTTAGAAACAGGCGACATTGAAGAAGCCCTCACAGCTGCTAGTAGCATCGGCGACGATCGCTTACAAAGCCGCTCCAGAGGTTATGTCGTCCCTGAATCATTTACCCACGGCAGCTCAGCCCAACGAGTCGAGTGGTTCCGGCGTGGCGTCCAAAGCGGCGACCCGGACCAGTGCAATACCTTTGCTGCTAATAGTCTGTAATTTCTCACTGCTCCGCCACCTTGTAACTCAAAGCTTTTGAGGTTGCGTAGGCAGCCTTCGTAAACATAGCCGTGCCCCTTAGGGTGGCGGTCATTTTGGTGTTGGTTCTCCAGCTAAACCTGCGATCGCCCTTCCGCCTTGGTTTGAGGGCACAGTTAAGCCCTGCTTATAGCGGCCCCTAAAAAAATGAGTAGCAGAAAATCAAAAAAGTGTTGCAATTTGTAAATAATTTGTTACATTAGTTTACATGAAGTAACAAAGGGAACCAAAACATGCGTTACACAATCGACGAAAACGGCGTTCTCAACAACTACGCAGCTGAGCCTGCCATGTACTACGCAGAATATCCCTCCCCAGCCCAACAACAGCGCTACCTGTTCCAAGCAGCGATCGCAGTGCTCTTAGTTGCAACTTCTATATTTGTTGCCATCTCTGCCAGCTAACATCACGACTAGACCTGGAAATTGCTACGCTTAAAAGCTTTGGGAGAGCTAAAAGAGAAACGGCTTTAAGAAGAGTACAGAGTCCTGATCAATCTGTACTTGCATAAAAACCGCTAGCTAGCATATAACTTCCCAGCCTCAGTCTTTGACTGGGGCTTTTAGTTTGTGTGGGTCATGACTCCCCAAAAAAATCTCCAGCCGCAAGACTGGAGACCTGTGCGAGACCGCGCTTCGGAGAAAACAGGAATTTAGCCCATGACAGGTGGAGTAGTGCCCCAGGCTCTGCTGCCAACTAGTGAGTTAACATTAATTGCCATCATTATTCCGGGCGATCGCGGGCCATGTAGAATCGCAGGCTACAAAAAGCGATCGCCTTGATTCCAGTGAGTAATTTGAAATCACTCAAAAGCGCTCTCTGACTTGCTATACCAGTATTGGCAGTTTTCTAGGTTTTCGAGATCAACCATTAAGGAGTGTTGCGATGCCTACCTATCCTGGAATTTCGAGTGAAGCATTTCGGCATCCCCTCGATCGCCAAGCCGAGCAGGCTTTACGCAATGTCCCTGGCTTCGATCTCGTGGCTCGGAAGTTTGTCGAGTTTCTCTACGAACGGCCCCAACTGATTTATCTTCTGGGCAATGGCATTCAAGTGGGTCCGCGTCAGTATGCCTCGATCTATCACATCTTTCGCGAATGCGTCCGCGACCTCGACATCTACCCAGAGCCTACCCTGTTTGTGGTACAAAACCCGCTAGCCAACAGTTACGCTCTCGGAGAAGAACAGCCTTACATCGTCCTGCACACCGGACTGCTGGATCTACTCAGCGATGCGGAAATTCGGGTGGTGCTGGCTCACGAGTTGGGCCACATCAAATGCGGTCACACCACCTTGATCCAGATGGCGAACTGGGCCATCCAGATGGTAGCGGCGATCGGAGAAATGACGATGGGGTTAGGCAACATCGTCGGCAGCGGTTTAATCTACGCCTTTTATGAATGGCGACGCAAAGCTGAACTCACCTCCGATCGCGCCGCCCTCCTTGCTACCGATGACCTGACACTGGTGATGCAAACCATGATGAAAATCGCCGGGGGTAGTAGCAAGCGTCTGCAAGAGTGCAGCCTGAACGAATTTATCCGCCAGTCGGAAAGCTACCAAGAACTAGACCAGGATGGGCTGAATCAGATTTACAAGTTTTTGCTTTACAACGGTAACGGCACCCAAGGCTCTATGCTCAGTCATCCCTTTCCAGTAGAGCGGCTGCGCTATCTGCGCGAGTGGGCTAACTCAGAGGAATATCGCCAAATTCGTCAAGGTCACTATCCCCGCGCTGGGGCAGCAGGAGCCGTGAATACGTCAGCAAAATCTCCCCAAACCGAAGCGGAGGAGCTGCGGCGACAATTAGAGGAACTGCAAAAAGAGATCAACCGAATCCGACGAGATCAATGAGAAGATTCTGCCCAAGCCTGAGAGCACGCGATAGGCGCTAAGCGGCAGTAGTAGCTTCGTGGGGGCAAATTCCTAAATTCACCCAAACCTTGTACTTCGCTCCCATGCAAGTAATATAGACAGGAGTTCCTTGCTCTGCCAAACTGACTGCTAAGCTAAACGCCTTTTGTCGGTCAGCGGCGGCAAAATCTGCTACAAAACAGTACAACTCCTTACCAAAGCGGATACCTTCCTGAAGCTGGTTGTCATACCAGAACTTAAAAGGATGTACGAGCTGATGGGAGAGAAACAAAGGAATCATAGGCATAGTTCGTCGAAGGTTCATTGGCTGAAGCTCAAAGCATGAGATTATATAGTCACTCTGTTTTCGCAGCCATGACTTTTAGCTGCCCAGCATTCAGTTAAGAGATCTACTGAATTGAAATGCTGCTGAGGTTTGTGAAAGCTAAAAAGAGAAGAGAAAGTTCACCCTAACGTTCACTGTTTGGGACCGTGTAGGGATGAGGAAGGGAATGAACTTCTCTATGGTGAAAATAATAAGGTTGAACTTGCATAAGTAAAAGTCAATCTTCTTAACAAGAAGGATAGATTTTTATCTATAAGTAAAGGTCGAAGCGGGGGGTGTTGATTCAACATCCGATCGCCTTGCTAGTTGGGCAATCCTGGCAACAGAGGGGCTTCTCTCAGCCATAAACAGAAAGACAAATTAGACAGAGACGCGATCGCCATATCTTGTGCCAATTAGCGATCGCATCTCTGCCTATCTATTTTCTTCTGAAGTAGCAATCTGCAAGTGGACGGAGTGACTGTACCAAAAAGGAATGGGCTTATCCCATGAGGATCACATTATCAATGACATGGATGATGCCATTATCTGCTTCGATGTCAGCAGCAACCACTGTGGCATTCTTGACTTCAAAAGCATCGGATAAA